>NZ_JBHYMC010000004.1:47258-178480 GCF_042742535.1 Streptomyces sp. NPDC058880 | reverse complement strand
GGTCGTGGTAGTCGCGAGTGACCTGGTGACCGGTGTCACCAGGTCTTTTGCTTGTTCTTTGCTACGGTGGAGCCATCCCGACGAGACGCGCCGTACCGGGTAGGAAAAGACGACGCACCCCGTACCGCTCGACGTCTCGGAGGTGCCGTCATGGCCTGGGTTCTTCTTCTTGTCGCCGGTCTGCTCGAAGTCGGCTGGTCGATCGGCATGAAGTTCACCGAGGGCTTCACCCGGCTGTGGCCCAGCGTGTTCACGGGCGCCGGCATCGTGGCCAGCATGGTGCTGCTGTCGTACGCCGCGAAGACCCTGCCCATCGGCACGGCGTACGGGGTGTGGGTGGGCATCGGGGCCGCCGGTGCGGCCGTGCTCGGTATGGCGGTGCTGGGTGAGCCCGTCACCGCCGCCCGGATCTTCTTCATCTGTCTGCTGCTGGTCGCCGTGGTGGGGCTGAAGGCGACCTCGGGCCACTGACCCCCGGCCGCCCCGGTCACTCCCCGGTCCTGCGGTCACTCCTCGGTCACTCCAGGAACGCGGACGGCGGGCGGGGGCCTCCGATCGTCCCGCCGCCGTCCCAGCCGCCCCCGCTTGCGCCGGTGCCCGTTCCGCCCCGGGGGCCGGAGGTGGTGGCGCCCTCGTCGTCCCGGCCGGTGCCGCCGCCGTCCTGGCCGCCCTGGGTGCGGCCTCCGGTGTCCCGGCCCCCCTGGGCCTGGCCGCCGTTGTCGCGGCCGCCGCCGCCGTCCTGGCCGCCGTTGTCCCGGCCGCCCTGGGTGCGGCCCCCGTCGCCCTGGCCGCCGTTGTCCTGGCCGCCGGACGGCGGGGTGGGCTGCTGGGACGGGGACGGGGTGTCCTCGCCGGGCGTCTCCCGCGGGGACTCCGGCTGCCAGGAGGGCGGCGGGGGCTGCGCGGCGCCCGGCTGGAGGTCGAGTTCGAAGTCGACGGGGTCGGTGCCCTCCAGCGCGCTCTTGGTGTACGCGGCCCAGATGCGGGCCGGGTAGCCGCCACCGCCGATGCGGGGCTCGCCGAGGGCCCCGTAGAGCGACTCCAGACTGCCGGTGTCCGGGTCCTGGCCCATCATCGCGACCACGGTGACCAGGTTCGGGGTGTAGGCCGCGAACCAGGCCGAGCGGTCCAGCTCGGCCGTGCCGGTCTTGCCCGCGGCCGGGTGTCCGGCAGCGAGGGCTGCCGTACCGGTGCCGTTGTCCACGACGCTGACCAGCATGGACGTGGTGGTGTCGGCGGCTTCGCGGCTGATGGCCTGAACGGGGGTGCGCTCCGGCAGGGGGACCGTGTCGTCGCCCTTGGCGATCTCCTCCAGGAAGGTGTAGGGGGTGCGCCGGCCGTGGTCGGCGAGGGTCGCGTACGCCTGGGTCATGTCGAGGACGCTGGCCTGGAGGGTGCCCAGTGCCATGGCCGGGCCGACCACGAAGTTCGGCGTGTCCTCGGGGATGCCGAGGTCGATGGCCGTCTTCTTGACCCTGGCGGTGCCGACGTCGACGGCCATCTGGGCGTACACGGCGTTCACCGAGAGGTCGGTGGCGGTGCTGACCGTGATGTTGCCGTAGGAGATCTGGCCCTCGTTCTCCGGCGCGAAGCGGATCCGGCCGCCGACGACGGGGCGCTTGTTGTCGCCGTTGTAGACGGTGTGGGGGGTGATCCTGCGGCCGTCCTGGGTGCGGGAGTCGTTCTCCACGGCGGCCGCGAAGACGAACGGCTTGAAGGTGGAGGCGACCTGGTAGTCGTGCCGGGTCGCGTTGTTCACGTACTGCCTGGTGTAGTCGAGCCCGCCGTACAGGGCGACGACCTTGCCGGTGGCCGGGTCGATGGAGACCCCGCCGGCCCGCACCACCCGGTCCGCCGGGTGCGCCTCGGGATCGAGCTTGCCGAGCATCCGGTCCTCCACGGCCTCGACGAAGTCGGCTTGGAGGCGCCGGTCGATCGTGGTGGTGATCCGGTAGCCGCCCTCGGCGAGGGTCTTGTCGTCGAGGATCTCGCGGTCGAGGATGAACTCCTTGACCGCTTCGACGAGATAGCCGCGCTGGCCGGACAGTCCGGCGGCGGCCCGGACCTTGCCGGGCTCGGGGAACTGCGTGGTCGCGCGTTCGGCACTGCTGAGCCAGCCCTTGGTGACCATGCCGTCGAGGACGTAGTTCCAGCGGGCGAGGGCGCGGGCACGGCTCTGCGGGTGGGAGACGACGTCGAAGGCGCTGGGGGAGTTGAGCAGGGTCGCGAGGTAGGCGCCTTCGGCGGTGGTGAGGCGGCCGACCTCCTTGCCGTAGTACGCCTGGGAGGCGGCCTGGATGCCGTAGGCGTTGCGGCCGAAGTAGCTGGTGTTCAGGTAGCCCTCGAGGATGTAGGCCTTGGACTTCTCGCGACCGAGTTTGATCGCGATGAAGAACTCCTTGGCCTTGCGTTTGATCGTCTGCTCCTGGCCCAAGTAGTAGTTCTTGACGTACTGCTGGGTGATCGTCGACCCGGACTGGGTGCCCTTGCCGGTGGCCGTGTTCCAGGCGGCCCGGACCATCGCCTTGGGGTCCACGGCCCGCTCGGAGTAGAAGTCCCGGTCCTCCGCGGCCAGTACGGCCTCCTGGACGGTTCGCGGGATCTGCGAGAGGGCCACGTTGACCCGGTTGACCTCGCCGTCGCGGGCAAGCTGGGAGCCGTCGGAGTAGAGGTAGACGTTCGACTGCGCGGTCGCGGCGGCATTGGCCGGAGGGATGTCGACCAGTAGGTAACCGGCCACGAGTCCGCCGCCGATCAGGAGGGCGAGGAGCAGTACCGCGCCGAGGACCATGCGCCAGGTGGGCAGCAGGCGGCGCCATCCGGTCCGCCCGCGGCGGGCTTTCCCGCCCGGTCCGCCGCCCGGCCCGGGAGGCCGCGTCCCGGGCCGCGTCCGCCCGCGGGCCGACTGCCGGGCCCGCGGGTCGAGGGCGCCGGGCGGGGTGTCCGGGTCTCGAGGGGTCCAGCCCGCGGGTGGTGACTGGTCGCTCATCTCCAGGACTCCTCGACGCTGTACGAAATATCCACTTCTGTACCTCATGGTGTCTACCCGATGGCCGGTGACCACCGCCCCGGACGGGGGTAAATCGGTCGCGTGGCTCGCCCCTCCGCACTAAGCTCACGCGCTTTGGCCGACCTGGCCGACCTGGCCGACGTAGGAACGACGCGGAAAACGGAGGGGATACGGTGCGCCAGAGAGTGCGCCTCTACGCGGCGGTCGCGGCCGGCGGTTTCCGCCGCTACGCCACCTACGGGACGGCGACCGCCGCGGGCGTGTTCACCAACACCGTGTTCGGGTTCATCGTCGCGTTCACGTACATCGCCCTGTGGGACCAGCGCCCGGGGCTGGGCGGCTACGACCAGGCGCAGGCCCTGGCCTTCGTCTGGGTGAGCCAATCGCTGCTGGCCGCGGGAGCCCTGATCGGCGGCGGCTTTCAAGAGGAGCTCCAGGAGCGGGTCCGCACGGGCGACATCGCCGTCGACCTCTACCGGCCCGCGGACCTCCAGATGTGGTGGCTCGCGGCCGACCTGGGCCGTGCCGCCTTCCAACTGCTGGGGCGCGGGCTGGTGCCGCTCGCGGCGGGGGCGCTGGCCTTCCGGCTGGCGCTGCCCCCGGATCCGTGGCGCTGGCTGCTGTTCCTGGCCTCCGTCGGGCTCGGGCTGGTGGTGAGCTTCGCGGTGCGCTACCTGATGGGGCTGCTGGCGTTCTGGCTGCTGGACGGTTCCGGGATCAACCTGATGATGACCGTCGTCTCGATCTTCTGCTCGGGGATGCTGCTGCCGCTGACCGTCCTGCCCGGGGCCTTCGGTGCGTTCGTGCGCATGCTGCCCTGGTCGGCGATGCTCCAGGTCCCGATGGACGTGCTGCTGGGGGTGAACTCGGGGGCCGGGTACGCGGCCGGCGCGCTGGGCTTCCAGATCTTCTGGGTCCTCGTACTGCTGGGCGCCGGGCGGCTGTTGCAGGCGGCGGCGACGCGGAAGGTGGTGGTCCAGGGTGGCTGAGGTCACGGGTGCTGCGGGGCCTGCCGGGGCTGCGGGGGCGGTACGGGAGCGGGAGCATGCGGACCTGGTGGCGCCCCGGGTGCGCGGCCGGGTCCGGGAGGGGCTGCGCGGCTACGGCCTGATCGTCGCCATGTGGATGCGGGCGACCATGACGTACCGGATGTCCTTCGTCCTGTCGACGCTGGGCAATGCGGCGATCACGATGCTGGACTTCGCGGCGATCTCCATCATGTTCTCGCACGTGGACGTCCTCGGCGGCTTCACCCTGCCCGAGATCGCCCTGCTGTACGGGTCCTGCTCGGCGTCCCTGGGGCTCGCCGACCTGCTGCTGGGCAGCACCGACCGGATCGGCGCCCGGATTCGCGACGGTTCGCTCGACACCATGCTGGTGCGGCCCGTCCCGCTGCTCGCGCAGGTCGCGGCCGATCGTTTCGCGCTGCGCCGACTGGGTCGGATCGCGCAGGGGCTGGGGGTGCTGGGCTGGGCGCTGTCGTCGCTGGACGTGGACTGGACGGTCGGGAAGGTGCTGCTGATGCCGGTGATGCTGCTGGCGGGCGCGGCGATCTTCGCTGCGGTGATGGTGGCCGGAGCCGCCTTCCAGTTCATCGCCGGGGACGCGGCGGAGGTCCAGAACTCCTTCACCTACGGAGGCTGCACGATGCTGCAGTACCCGCCGACGGTCTTCGCGACGGAGCTGCTGCGCGGGGTGACCTTCGTCGTCCCGCTGGCCTTCGTCAACTGGCTGCCCGCGCTGTACGTGCTGGGGCGGCCCGATCCGCTGGGGCTGCCGGGGTGGGCTGCGTTCCTGAGCCCGCTGGTGGCCGTGGCGGTGTTCGTGCCCGCGTCGCTGGCCTGGCGCGCGGGAGTTCGTTCGTACCGGAGCACGGGGAGCTGAGCCGTGGGTGACGATGCGCTGATCTCGCTGGACGGGGTCGAGAAGGTCTTCGACGTACGGCGCCGGGTGGGCCTGCTGCGCCGGGAGAAACGCCGGGTCAGGGCGGTGGACGGCATCAGTTTCGCGGTCGCGCGGGGCGAGATGGTCGGCTACATCGGGCCCAACGGGGCCGGGAAGTCCACCACGATCAAGATGCTGACCGGGATCCTCACGCCGAGCGGCGGACGGCTGCGGGTCGCGGGCATCGACCCGGCGCGGGAGCGGGTCCGACTCGCACAGCGGATCGGGGTGGTGTTCGGGCAGCGCACCACGCTGTGGTGGGACCTGCCGCTGAAGGACTCGTACCGGCTGATGCGGCGGATGTACCGGGTGCCGAGGGCGCGGTTCGAGGAGAACCTGGACCGGTGCGTGGACCGCCTCGACCTGGCGGAGCTGCTGGACGTCCCGGTACGCCAGCTGTCGCTCGGGCAGCGCATGCGCGGGGACATCGCCGCGGCGCTGCTGCACGATCCGGACGTGCTGTACCTGGACGAGCCGACGATCGGGCTCGACGTGGTGAGCAAGGCCAAGGTGCGGGGCTTCCTGCGGCAGTTGAACGCGGAGCGCGGCACCACCGTGCTGCTGACCACGCACGACCTGCAGGACATCGAGCAGCTCTGCGAGCGGGTGATGGTGATCGACCACGGGCGGCTGATGTACGACGGGGCCCTCGACGGCCTGCACGCGGCGGGCTCGGCGGGTTCGGCGGAGGAGAGCGAGCGGATGCTGGTGGTGGACCTGGAGCGGGAGCTGGCGCCGATCAGTGTGCCGGGGGCGCGGGTGGTGAAGGTGGAGGGCCCCCGGCAGTGGCTGGCGTTCCCGGCGGGCACGTCGGCCGCGCCGCTGGTGTCGGCGGTGGCGGCCCGGTACCCGATGGTGGACCTGTCGGTGCGGGAGCCGGACATCGAGGACGTGATCGCGAAGATGTACGCCGGGCGGGGCTGACCGGGGCGCAGGTCGGGGGCGGGTCAGGGATGGTTCAGGGGAGAGTCGGGGGCGGCCTCAGGGCCCCGGACCATACAACTCCCGCGCGCCGGTGCATAGTCTGGTGCACATGAGTGACGAGCGGCCGGAGAAGCCGTTGCCGGAGTTGAGGGCGTCGGATGCCGACCGGGACCGGGTGGTGGAGCGCCTTCGGGACGCCGTCGCCGAGGGTCGGCTCGACATGGAGGAGTTCGAGGAGCGACTGGAGGCGGCGTACAAGTCCCGTACGTACGCGGAGCTGGAACCGCTGACGGCGGATCTGCCGGCGGTCGCGGGGCAGGCCGCGCCGGCCCCGGTCCCGTCCGCATCGGCGCCGGCGGCCGGCGCGCCCTGGCCGGGCCGGATCGGCGGTACGGGCTCGTCGGCGCTGGCGGTCGCGGTGATGTCGGGCTTCCAGCGCAAGGGCCGCTGGACGGTCCCGCCCCGCTTCGATGCGGTGGCCTTCTGGGGCGGCGGCGAACTGGACCTGCGCGAGGCGGACTTCGCGCAGCGCGAGGTGGTGATCAACTGCGTCGCGGTCATGGGCGGCATCGAGATCACGGTGCCGCCGGGGGTGGACGTGGACGTCCGGGGCTTCGGCTTCATGGGCGCCTTCGACCAGCGCGACAGCCCGGGCCCGACCCAGCCGGGCGCTCCGCGGGTGGTGGTGACGGGCTTCGCGTTCTGGGGCGGTGTCGAAGTCAAGATCAAGAAGCCCAAGCGTCCCTTGGGCGGCCCGTCCCTCCGCAAGGAGCTCTGAGCTTCCGGGGAGGCCGTCCCCGCGGTCGGTGGTTCGGCCGGAGCGTCCGCCCGCGCGGCACGCCGCGGGGGCGGGAGGGGCGCGCCCGCAGGGCGAGCGAGCACCGCCCCGTACGGGCCGTTCCGGCCGTACGTGCGAGCCGAGGAGGCACCCCGCGCGGGGCGCCACCGCGCGCCGGATCCTGTGCGGGCCGCTGCTTCCACCCGGCTCCCGCCACGTCCCCCGCAGGGGCGGGCACGAGAGGCCGGGCGGACCGGGACCGTCTCCCCCGCGGGGGCGGTACGGCGGGTCGGGCCCACTCGGGCCCGCTCCCGCAGGAGCGGACGGGCGGTCCGGTCCGGACGGGGACCGTCGGCCCCGCGGGGGCGGCCCGGCGCGTCCGGACCGGGACCGTCACCCCCGCGGGGCGGAGAGCCGGGCCCGGGCCGTCCGGACCGCTGCCCCCGCGGGAGCGGAAGGGCGTGGCGGGAACTCCGCCGCCCTCTCAGGAGTCGGATGCTATGCAGACAAACCGGCACGCCCCCGGGGAAGGCAGGAGCACGTGGACAACCGCAGCACAACCGGCGACGGCGCCGGCGGCGCAGCCGCCGGTACGGCCGGCGGCACCGCCCCGCCACCACCACTGCCGCCCTCGTCCCCCGCCCGCGGAGCATTCGTGTTCAACGCCGCCGACGAGGAGCGCCGCCGCGGCGTCCGCCGGATGAAGGCCACCGCGACCGGCCTCCTGCTCCTGGTCGCGCTGGTGTACGTACTGGCCACGTACGCCCAGCACGCCTGGGGCGCCGGTGGCTGGGCCGGCTACGTCGCCGCGGCTGCGGAAGCCGGCATGGTCGGCGCGCTCGCGGACTGGTTCGCCGTCACCGCCCTCTTCAAGCGGCCGCTCGGCCTGCCCATCCCGCACACCGCGATCATCCCGACCAAGAAGGACCAGCTCGGCGTCACCCTGGGCGAGTTCGTCGGCGAGAACTTCCTCTCCGCCGACGTGGTCCGGGCCCGCCTCCACGCCCTCGGCATCGGCGGCCGCCTCGGTGCCTGGCTGGCCGAGCCCGCGCACGCCGACCGGGTCACGGCCGAACTGGCCACGGCCCTGCGCGGCGCACTGACCGTCCTGCGGGACTCCGACGTGCAGGCAGTGGTCGGCGAGGCCATCACCCGGCGGGCCGAGTCCGCCGAGATCGCGCCGGGCATCGGCAAGACCCTGCAGAAGATCGTCTCGGACGGCGGTCACCGCCGCGCCGTCGACCTCGTCTGCGCCAAGGCGCACGACTGGCTGGTCACCCACGGAGACTCGATCACGGACGCCGTCCAGGGCGGAGCCCCCGGCTGGACCCCCCGGTTCGTCGACCGCAAGGTCGGCGAGCGCGTCTACAAGGAGCTGCTCCGCTTCGTCACGGAGATGCGGGACATGCCCGAGCATCCGGCGCGCGCGGCGGTCGACCGCTTCCTGCGTGACTTCGCGGCCGACCTGCAGTCGGACACGGCGACGCGCGCCAAGGTGGAACGCCTCAAGTCCGAGATCCTGGCCCGCGACGAGGTCCAGGACGTCATCGCCTCCGCCTGGTCCGCGATCCGCTCGATGATCATCTCGGCGGCGGAGGACGAGCAGAGCGAGCTGCGTCTGAGGGTCCGCGCCTCGCTGATCTCCCTGGGCGCGCGCCTGGCCACCGACGGTCGCCTCCAGGCGAAGGTGGAGGGCTGGATCGAGGGTGCGGTCGTCTACGTGGTCACCACCTACCGGGCAGAGATCACCTCGCTGATCACCGACACGGTGGCGGCCTGGGACGCCGAGCACACCTCCCGCAAGATCGAGGCCCACATCGGCCGCGACCTGCAGTTCATCCGCATCAACGGCACGGTGGTCGGCGCCCTGGCGGGCCTGCTGATCTACACGGTCTCCCGCGCCTTCGGTGCCTAGCGCGGCGACCTCGGAGCGCCGCGGATGCCGAGGAGCGCGAGGGTCGCACCGCCGGTCAGCGCGGTGCCGGTCCCGGCGAGCGGGTCCGCGGTGGGCGGGGCGGCGTACAGCACGGCGGACACGGCCTGCTGCCGGGCATCGGACGGGCCGGTCTGTGGCAGGTACACACCCGGTAGGAGCCGCTGCCCGGGGCCTCCGCGGCGGCTGCGGCCGCTGATGGTGGCGGCCGGGACGCCGGCCTGCCGGAGCTGGTGGTGGGTGGTCGTGTTCAGCTGGCGTCGGGCGAAACGCGTGTTCATGGCCCCGGTATGCCCGGTCGCGGGCGGTCGACGCTCAGGCCGAGGGGTGGTTCGGGGCGAGGAAGACGGCGACCGCGTTCCGCGTGCCGGGCAGCGGTTTCACCTCGTGCCAGCCGAGCCGGTGGTAGGTGGCCACGGTGTCGGTGGCCACCCGGGAGGTCAGCAGCCAGGCCCGCTCGGCGGGGGCGTCGGCGGTGATCTCCGCCAGCAGGGCGCGCCCGGTGCCGTGGCCGCGCGCGTGCGGGCGTACGGCGAGTTCGTCGATCTCCAGGGCGCCGATGAGGAGCTCGCGTACGCGCTGTCGGCCGAGCTGCGCGGCGACCTGCCCGTAGGCGCGGTCCGTGGGGAAGGCGCGGGGGGTCAGCCAGGCCGTGGCGAACCCGTCGATGCCGAGGGGCGACTGTGCAAAGGCGGTGCGGAAGCCGGTGCGCCGGCTGTCCGCCTGGAGCCGTACGGCGAACTGGCGAATGGTTTCTTCATTTTCGTTCCACGGCGGCGCCGAGAAGACCTCGCCGTAGACGTCGGCCAGTTCGTCCACCAGGTCGAGGACGGCCGGTCCATAGCAGATCACGTGTGCAGCTCCTTGGGCCGGCTTGGGCGGCTTGGGCCGTATCGCCCCTGTCGAAGGCCGAATCTACGCCTGGGGTGCTCCCCGGACGGGAGGTCCACAGATCCGGAGGGTGTGCGACAAATCCGACTTCCGTACGGTGTCGTGGGCCACCCGTATCGGCCCGCTCGGCCCGGCGTTGAGCCCGACGTGCGCAACAACCTCCTGAGCAGGGCCCTGATGGGTCTCGCCGCCTGCGCGGTGGCGTTCTTCGTGCTCCTGGGCGTCGTGGCCGTACTGCCGCGGTCCCTCCAGGACGCGCTGCCCGACGGCGTCCTGGGCGGGGCGGCCGTCGTGCTGGCGGTGGCGGCCGCGCGCCGGTTCGCCCGCCGGGCGCGTTAGCCTCGTCCGGTGACGTTCGAACGGCTGGAGGTCCCCGCCATGGAGCAGTTCCCCACATCGGTCGTAGCCGCAGGCGGCCTCGTCGGCGGGTACGCCGCAGCCCGCTGGACCGGCAGGCGGCCGCTCGGCGGTGTGGTTCTCGCAGCGGCCGGCACCGTCGCCGCGCGCGAGTGGCACCGCCGCACGTCGCCGACGACGACGGCCCTGCTGGGCGCGGCCTACGTCGCGGCGTTCGCGGGCTCGCACCCCCTGGCGAAGAAGATCGGTGCCTGGCCCGCGGTCTGCACGGCGGCAGCCGCCGTGGCCGCCGCAACCTACGCGGTGGCAGACCGCTAGGGCGGTCGAAAATTCACCGCGAACGTTGGGTGGACCGCCCCTTCTGGATCGTTCTCCAGAGAGGCGATATTCCGCCCCCCTACTCCCCGTGGCACTCCGAGTACGGCTTGCCCGAGGTGCACCAGCAGGGGGCCGTGGGGGTGGGGGGCCAGGGGGTGGCCTTGCCGCGGGCCGCGAGGGTCGTGGCGTATTCGGCCAGGAGGCTGGGGGACGCGGGGGAGGTCTTCTCGGAGGCCGCGAAGGCCTCGTACGAGGGGACGCTCGCCGTGACGATGCCCAGGTTGGTGGTGCCCGAGGCGGCGAGGGCGCGCAGGGAGGTCTCGATGTCGCGCAGATGGGCCTCGTGCGAGGCGTACTCCGCGCCGAGCGTCGGGTAGCTGGTCAGCAACTCGGACAGTTCGCGCTGCGGCCAGTGGAGGATCGCCACCGGGAACGGGCGGGACAGGGCCGCACGGCGGTCGCCCAGTTCGGCGCGCAGGCGGGCGATCTCGGCGCGCAGCTCTGCGGGGTCGTCGGAGCCGAGGGCCCAGATGCGCTTGGGGTCGTGGAGCTCGTCGAGTGGGATGGGGCCGATGTGGCGCGTGTCGGCGACCATGTCCCAGTCGTCGTGCGGGCGCCCGAGGAGGCGGCGCACGCGGTGGCGGCCCGTCAGGAGGGCGGTCGTGGCCGGGGTGAGCGGGGTGGAGTCCGCGATCAGGAGCGTCGCGGCCTGAGTGAAGCAGTTCTCCGCGTCCTCCAACTCGTCGTGCGTCTCCAGGGCTTCCGCGATGACCTCCCACGGGGCCGGGTCCTTGGGGGAGGCGGCGCGGATGCCCGAGATGAGGGCGCGGGCCTCGGGCTCGTGGCCGTACTCCCAGAGGTTCGCCGCCTGGAGGGCCTTGATCAGGTGGGGGTCGGACGGTGAGGAGGACAGGAGCTGGTCGTAGAGGGTGCTCGCCCGGTCCCGTTCGTCGGCCAGTTCGAGGTGGGCCGCGGCCTGGAGGAGCAAGGGCTCCTGGTCCTCGGGGTAGCGGGTCGCCGTGCGGATGAGGCGCTCGGCTTCGGCGATGTGCTCGGCAGGCGTGTCGGGGCGCATGGTTCACACCGTACTGCCGCTGGTCAGTTGGTGGGGGAGGACTTAGGGTGCCGCCCGTGCACGATCACATACCTGTGGTGGTCCAGGGGCGGGGTCGACAGGCGCGCCGGGTCGGCCCGGCGCGGATCCTGTGGGCGACCGCCGAGCTGACCGTCACCGCGGGCGTGGTGGTGTTGTTGCTGGTGGTGCACCAGATGTGGTGGACCAACCGGCAGGCCGTCGCTGTGGCGCAGGAGCAGGTCCGGGTCCTGGAGCGGGACTGGCGGGCCGATCCCCATCCTTCCGGTTCGCCGTCCGGTTCGTCCGCCGGTTCGCCGTCCGCTGCTTCTCCCCCCGCCTCCCCTTCCGGCCCCTCGGCCGTTCCTGCTCCCCGGCCGGAGCCCGGGTCCGCCGCCGAGCCGTCGGGGGCGCGCGAGCGGGCCTACGCCGTCCTGCGCATCCCGCGCCTCGGCCTCGTCGCGCCCGTCGCGCAGGGAATCGACCGGCGGGCCGTCCTCGACCGGGGGTACGTGGGGCAGTACCCCGGGACCGCCGGGCCCGGGGAGCGGGGGAACTTCGCTCTGGCCGGACACCGCAACACCCACGGCGAGCCGTTCCGGTACGTCAACCGGCTGCGGCCGGGCGACGAGCTGATCGTCGACGTGCGGGGGCGCAGGTACACCTACGTGGTGGGAAAGGTCCTGGGCGAGACGACCGCACGGGACACCGGGGTGATCGCGCCGGTGCCGCGGAGCGTGGTGAAGCCGGAGTACGGGTACGACGAGCCCGGCGCGTACATCACCCTGACCACGTGCACGCCCGAGTACAGCTCGAAGTACCGGCTGGTGGTCTGGGGGACCCTCAGACCATGACCCGGGCCCCGCCGTTGTCGGTGGACCCGGTTACCATCGACCGAGGACGGTGCAGTTCACGGATGTGATGAGGGGGAGGTTCGCATGGGTCGGTCACGACGCTTCGACGTTCCGCCCGCCCGGATCGCCCGGCTGCTCTCCGTACTGCTCCCGCTCGTGCTGCTCGGGGGAGCCCTCGGCCTGTTCGCGGGGGAGAGCGGGCTGGGCGCCGTGGTGGTCGCCCTCGCCGCGTCCGTCGCGTCCGTCTCCGTGGGCGCCGAGGCCCTGGCCGCCGCCGCGCGGCTCGTACGGCCCGTACCGCCGCACCGCATACGCACCGCGATCCGTGATCGCGAGCAGCGCACGGCGTTCCTGCCGCAGCGCGATCCCGACGCCTCGGGCCGTTCACGACCCAGGGCACCCGGCCGTCTCGCCCCGACGGCCGCGTAGGGGCGCGCAGTACTCCCCGCCTTCTGCTGACTGATCACTGTTGTCGCCCCTCGTGGGTCGTCACGCCGAAACGCAGTTCTTTCGACGTTCGACGAGACCCCTCGGAGGGCCCACGTGTCCGTTCTCATCCACCTTGTCGCTGAGCTGGGCCGGCTTCTGGAGCCGGCCCTGGCCGAGTCCGCGACTGCTGCCGCGATCGTGCTGTTCACCGTGCTCGTACGGCTCGCCCTGCACCCGCTGAGCAGGGCCGCCTTCCGCGGTGCGACCCCGGTGGCCGGCCTCCTGCCCGTG
This sequence comes from Streptomyces sp. NPDC058880, assembly GCF_042742535.1. NCBI lineage: Bacteria > Bacillati > Actinomycetota > Actinomycetes > Kitasatosporales > Streptomycetaceae > Streptomyces > Streptomyces sp. NPDC058880. The sequence continues at coordinate 165,679 of NZ_JBHYMC010000004.1, read as the reverse complement.
CTGCTCCAGCTGCCGGTCTTCTTCCTCATGTACCAGGCGTTCTCGTCGGGGAACGAGCTGCTGGACCACCGGTTGTTCGCCGCCCCGCTGGGGTCCCGCTGGACCGACGCGCTCGGGGAGGGCGGCCTGTTCGGGGCGCAGGGGCTGGTGTTCCTCGCGCTCTTCGGGGCGATCGCGGTGGTAGCCGCGTGGAGTGCCGTGCGCGGCCGCCGGTCCGCCGCTGCGGCGGCTGCGGTTGCGGCCGCCCCGAAGAAGCCGGCGCATCCTGCGAAGGCCGCCAAGAAGGCCGGTGCCGGTGCCGGTGCCGGGAGTGCGGCGGTCGCGGGGCTGCCCGAGCTGAGCGCCGAGCAGCAGGAAGCCATGCGCAAGCTGGGCGGCGTCCTGCCCCTGCTGTCCTTCGGGACGCTGATCACCGCCGCCGTCGTGCCGCTGGCGGCCGGCCTCTACCTGCTCACCACCACCGCCTGGTCCGTGGCGGAGCGGGCCTGGCTGGAGTACCGCAAGGGGCGTGTCGCGGCGCGGGTCGCGGCCGGAGCCGCCGCCGACCGGTCGGCGGCGGACAGGGCTGTGCGTTCCAGTCTGTGAACAGGGTCTTGCGGATGGGGTGGCCATCTTGGAGGATCGACCAATCCTCCGATGGCCGCAACCCATCGTCCGGCCCGGGGCATGCCCGTGGGCCGACCACCCACGACCACGGGAGAATGCCCATGAAGCTGCTGCGTGTCGGACCGGTCGGGTCGGAGCGCCCCGCGCTGCTCGACCAGAACGGGACCCTGCGGGATCTGTCCGGCCTGATCACGGATGTGGACGGCGCGCTGCTCGCCGACGGCTCCGTGCTGTCCCGGGTGCGGGACGCGGCCGCCTCCGGTGAGCTTCCGGTCCTGGACGCCGAAGGGCTGCGAACCGGTGCGCCGGTCGGCCGCATCGGCAAGATCGTGGGCATCGGGCTGAACTACTTCGGCCACGCGGCGGAGATCGGCGTGGAGCCGCCGGCCGAGCCGATCCTCTTCCTGAAGGCCGCGGACACGGTGGTCGGCCCCGACGACACCGTGCTGATCCCGCGCGGCAGCGTGAAGACCGACTGGGAGGCCGAACTCGGCGTCGTCATCGGCAGCACCGCCCGCTACCTGGACACCGCGGAGCAGGGCCTGGCCCACGTCGGCGGCTACCTTCTGGTCAACGACGTCTCGGAGCGCGAGTTCCAGATCGAGCGCGGGGGCACCTGGGACAAGGGCAAGAACTGCGAGACCTTCACCCCGCTCGGCCCGTGGCTGGTCACCGCCGACGAGATCCCGGACCCGCAGGTCCTGGACGTGAAGCTGTGGGTCAACGGCGAGCTCAAGCAGGACGGCAACACCTCTGATCAGATCTTCCCGGTCGGTGAGGTGGTCCGGTACCTGAGCCGGTTCATGACCCTGTACCCGGGCGACGTCATCGTCACCGGCACACCGGCCGGCGTGGCGATGGGCCAGCCGGAGCCGAAGCCGTACCTGCGGGCCGGCGACGTCGTGGAGCTGGAGATCGAGCGGCTCGGCCGTCAGCGCCAGGAGGTCAAGGGCGCGTAACCGCCGTACGGGACACGGAGGACGGGCGAGGGGCGGGCGAGGGCCGGGCGGGGCGGCCGTCGGGGCGGCCCCGCCCGTCCCGCACGCGCCGGCTCACGCGCGTGCCCGGGACGTCACGCGGTTCCGTGCTGCCTGCGGTCTTCGGCGCTCCAGGTGCTCTCCATGTCCTCAGTGCTCTCGGTGCGCCATGGTGACGGGAAGCTCCACCGCCACGCCTTCCTGGGACGACATGCGGGCAGCCTCCAGTACGTCGAGGCAGCGCGCGGCCTCGTGCGCCGTGACCGGGGCGGGCCCGCCGGTGCGCAGGGCGGCCGCCACCGCCGCGTAGTACGCCGGGTAGTCGCCCTGTTCGGTCGGTACCGGGGCCCCGCCACCGGTCAGCGGGGATTCGCCCGAGCCCACCCGCCCCCACAGGTGCGGCGGCTCCTCGCCCCAGGGCAGCCGCCCGTCCGGCCGCAGGCCCTCCCGCAGGGCGCCCTCCTGCGGGTCCAGGCCGTACTTCACGTAGCCGGCGCGGGAGCCGAGCACCCGGAACCGCGGTCCGAGCTGGGCCGTGGCTGCGCTGACGTAGAGGTGCGAGCGGACCCCGTTCGCGTGGGTGAGGGCGATGAAGGTGTCGTCGTCGGTCTCGGCGCCCGGGCGGCGCGCGTCGGTCTCCGCGTAGACCCGCACGGCGGGCCCGAACAGCACGAGGGCCTGGTCGACGACGTGGCTGCCGAGGTCGTAGAGCAGGCCGCCGATCTCCTCCGGGGCGCCCGACTCCCGCCAGCCGCCCTTCAGCTGCGGGCGCCAGCGCTCGAAGCGGGACTCGAAGCGGTGGATCTCGCCCAGTTCGCCGTCCGCGAGGAGGCGGCGCAGGGTGAGGAAGTCGTTGTCCCAGCGGCGGTTCTGAAAGACGGAAAGGAGGACTCCGCGCCGGTCCGCCAGGGCGGCGAGCGCCCGGGCCTCGGCGGCGGTGGCGGCGAGCGGCTTGTCCACGACCGCCGGGATCCCGGCTTCCAGGGCGGCCGTGGCGAGCGGGACGTGCGTCTTGTTGGGGGAGGCGATCACCACGAGGTCGAGGTCGCGCTCCCACAGCTCGTCGGAGGTGGGGGCGGTGCGGACGCCGGGGAACTCGGCGCGGGCGCGGGCCTGCCGATCCGGGTCGGAGGTGACGACCGTGTCGAGGACGAGTCCGTCCGTGGCGGCCACGAGGGGGGCGTGAAAGACGGAACCGGCGAGTCCGTAGCCGATGACGCCGACACGAAGTGGTGCAGTGGGGGTGGGGGTGCTCATGAGGCCACTTTGGCAACAGCGTTGTCGAAGTGCAAGGAGGGTGGACAATGGGCCTGTGAACAGGGCTAGCGGGAGCGGGAACGGGAGCGGCGGCCGGGGCGACGCATACGGTCGGCGCGGCGGGGCCAACCTGCCGGCGCTGCGCGGCCACAACGACGCGCTGGTCCTGGACCTGCTCCGGGCCGCGGGGCCGGCGGGCCTGGGGCGCGCGGAACTCGCCGCCCGCACGGGACTCACCCCGCAGGCCGTCAGCAAGATCACGGCCAGGCTCAGTGTGGAGGGCCTGGTCGCGGAGGCGGGCCGGGCCGCTTCCACCGGCGGCAAGCCGCGCACCCTGCTGAGGCTGGTGCCGGATGTCCGGCACGCCGTGGGGGTGCAGCTGGACCGCGACGAGCTCCGGGCGGTACGGGTGGACCTGGCGGGCCGCGTCGTCTCCGAGAGCAGCGGCCCGCTCGACTTCGGGACCGGACCGGAGGCGGCGGTCGAGGCGGTCGTACGGGCGGTCGCGCGGGTCGGCGCCCCGTCCGGCCTGCCGCCCTTGGGGGTGGGGGTGGCCGCGCCGGGACCGCTCGACCACCGGGCCGGGGTGATGGGGCGGGTGACCGGCTACCCGAGCTGGAAGGACTTTCCGCTGAGGGGGGTGCTGGAGGGGCGGCTGGGACTGCCGGTGCTGCTGGACAAGGACACGAACGCCGGTGCGGCCGCGGCCGCCGGGGCGTGGCTCCGGGCCGCCTGGCCCGATCCGGATGCGGATGGGGACGCGGATACGGGGCCGGACACCGGGCCGGACACGGACACGGAACCGGGCGCGGGCGGGTACGCCGGCAGCGGTCCCCGCACGTGCGTGTATCTGCACGTCGGGACCGGACTCGGCGCGGGGCTGTGGCTGGGCGGCGGGGTCTACCGGGGCGTCCGCTCGGCGGCGGGCGAGTTCGGCCACCAGGTGCTCCTGCTGGACGGCCCGCCCTGCCGGTGCGGGGCCCGTGGCTGCGTGGAGGTGCTGTGCCTTGAGGCGGTGGCTCGGGGTGATCTTCCCGGGGCCGCTCGGATCCTGGGCGAGGCCGCGGCCAACCTGGTCGCGCTGCTGGACGTGGACCGGGTGCTGCTCGGCGGTCGGGTGGTGGCGGCGGCGCCGGACGTGTTCGTGTCCGGGGTCGGAGCCGTTCTCGCGGCCCGTGCGCTGGATCCGGCCCGGCCGGTGGTCGCCCTGGCGGGTGCGGGTGTGGCGGAGGGGGCGGCGGAGATGGTGCTGGCGCCGTTGTTCGGGCGCGAGTAGGGCGCGGCTCGGCCGCGCGGGTCCCGTCGTTCCGCTCCGTAAGGGGCACATGCCGGTGCTGGTGCGTCGCGGGGGCCTGTGCGTTGCCGGGTGCGGCGCTGCTGCGGGGGCGATACCCCCGGGCCCCCGTGCCTCGACCGTCGGCGGTTGAACGGGGCCGGTGGGGCGGGAGGAGCGGGGTTGACGGGTGCACCGATCGGGCGTAAACCGGAACGACTCAGGCGTGGTGCGTGGTGACGGTTCGCGCCTGCGTGGGAGGGTGCGGGCAGGCCGGGGTGATGGTCACCTCGTCCGACCATCGTCCTGTCCGGCAAGCAGCGAAGGTCTTCCATGCGACTGCGCAAAGCCCTTGCCCTCACGGCCTTCCTCTCCGCCGTCCTGGCCGTCACCGCCGCACCCACCGCCGGCGCGGACGTCGGCACCGGCGGCGGTGCCCGCCCCGCTCCCGCGCTGCCGTCCCGCATCCAGGCCGCCTGCGGGGACGGCAAGAGTTCCGCCTTCCCCATCGGCGCGCGGATCCGCGGTGGCCCGGCCGTGTACCGCACCGGCGGCGAGCCGCAGACCTGGTACCTGGACCTGACCAACACCACGAACTCCCGGTGCACGGCCATCCACCCCGTCGTGGTCCTCACCGACAAGGCCCGCACCCTGCGACCCGCCCACCTGCGGATGGAGTTCGAAGCCCCGGGCGGCACCCTGCCCGCCGGGCTCGAACGCAGCGACCGCGACGAGATCATCGCCGTCTTCGACGGCGGGGACGCCTTTCCCGGCTTCACCGTGGCCCCCGGCGGTACCCACACCGTGAAGGTCTCGCTCTCCTTCGCCCCCGACGCGCCCACCGGTGAGGTCGTCGCAGACGCCGCCCTCGTCCAGCGCAAGGGCGACGACGGGGACTGGATCGGCGAGGCGGGCGGCTACCGGTTCTCCGTCGAGGAGCCCGCGGGCTCCGTCGAGGCCGGCTCCCTCGCCCACACCGGACCCCACGCGTGGGTGTACGGGGCGGGCGCCCTGACCGCCGTCGCCGTGGGCGGAGGCCTCCTGCTGGGAGCCCGCAGACTCCGCACCCGACCCCGCGGCCGCGGGTGCTGACGCCGTCCCGCCTGCACTGGAGTCCGCCCCCCGGCTGATGTCCGTCCGCCCGTGATGACGTCGGCCGGCCCGTGGGGAAGTCCGCCCGCCCCCGGAGTCACGTACGGCGGCCGCGACCGCCCCGCATAGAGTCCCGTTGTGGAAAAGAACCTCCAGAGCCACCGCCCCGGCTCGCCCGTGCGGTCCGGCATCCCCGAGCACGGCCGCATCCCCAAGTACTACGCCGTCAAGGCCCGGATCGCCGAGCTCCTCGACGCGCTCGGCGAGGGCGGGACACTGCCCACCGAGCGCGATCTGGCCGAGCGGTACGAGGTCTCCCGCGAGACCGTCCGGCAGGCCCTGCGCGAGTTGCTGCTGGAGGGCCGGCTTCGCCGCTCCGGCCGGGGGACCGTCGTCGCCGGGCCCAAGCTGGAGCAGCCGCTGTCCCTCGCCAGCTACACGGAGGGGGTGCGCCGCCAGGGGCACCGGCCGGGCCGGCGGCTGATCGGGCTGGAACAGTTCCCCTGCCCGCCCGACCTCGCGCCCGGGATCGGTGCCGAGCCCGGCCAGCCCGTCTGGCACCTGGAACGGGTCCTGCTCGCCGACGACGAGCGCGTCGGCCTGGAGAGCACATACATCCAGGTGGCCCGTGCCCCGCGCCTGGACATCGATTTCCAGCCGGACTCCTCCTTCTACGGATATCTCCGCGACAGCCTCGGCATCTCCTTCGGCGAAGCCGACGAGAAGCTGGAGACCGTGCTCGCCACCCCTCGCGAGGCCCTGCTGATCGGCACCCCGCCGGCCCTGCCCATGCTGCTCATCCACCGCTTCTCGCGGGACGGGGAGGGCCGCCCCTTGGAGCGGGTGCGTTCGCTCTACCGCGGTGACCGGTTCAGCTTCACGACCCGCCTGCGCGCCGAATAACCCGACGTCAAACCCCCGTAGCCACTGAAAAGGGGTGCAGTGATATCACAGAAAGATAACGGGTCTGGTCCAATCGTCGAGGCGCGTTCACCGGCGCGTCGCCGGACCGCCCCTCCCGGGTCACGGCCGGCACCCACCGTTGGCGGCGTGAGAGTCATAGTCGTCGGAGGCGGCGTGGTCGGCACCATGCACGCCTGGCAAGCAGTCGAACGCGGCCACGAGGTCGTCCAGATCGAGCGGGAGGCCGAGGCGCGCGGCGCCTCACTGCGCAATTTCGGCCAGATCTGGGTCAGTGGACGGGCCGGGGGCGAAGAGCTCGACACCGCCCTGCGCGCCCGCGAGCTGTGGGAGCGGATCGGCGCGGAGGTGCCCGGCCTGGGTTTCCGTGCCATCGGCTCCCTCACTCCCGTCCGCAACGCCCGCGAACACGCCGTCGCCGAGGCGGCCCTGGCCCGCCCGGACGCCGCCGCCCGCGGCTACGAACTTCTCGGCGCCGGGGAGGCGCGCAGGATCAACCCGGCCCTGCGCGGCGACTTCGAAGCCGCCCTGTGGTGCGAGCGGGACGCGGCCGTCGAACCGCGCACCGCTCAGCTGCACCTGCGCGAGGCCCTGCGCGCCAAGGCCGGCAGCCGCTACACCTTCCTGCCCGGCCGCGAGGTCCGCGAGGTCACCGGCCCCGGCGCAGTCCGCGACGACCACGGCGACGTCCACCGCGGCGACGCCGTGGTCCTGGCCACCGGCGCCTGGTTGACCGGGCTGGTCCGCGAACTGGTCCCGGACCTGCCCGTGCGCCGGGTCCGGCTCCAGATGATGCAGACCGCGCCGCTCGGAGAGGCGCTCACCACCTCCGTCGCGGACGCCGACAGCTTCCGCTACTACCCCGCCTACCGGTCCGCGGCCCTCGACGAGCTGAACGCCGGCCAGGCCCAGACGCCGATCGCCGCCGCGCACCGGATGCAACTGCTGATGGTCCAGCGCCAGGACGGCGGACTGACGATCGGCGACACCCACGCATACGAGCACCCCTTCGCCTTCGACACCGTCGAGGATCCGTACGAGCACCTCACCGAGGTCGTCGAGTCCTTCCTGGGCCGCTCACTGCCGAAGATCAGGCAGCGGTGGGCCGGCGTGTACGCGCAGTGCACGGACACCTCCCGCGTCGTCCACCGCCAGCAGGTCGCCGACGGCGTCTGGCTGGTGACCGGACCCGGCGGGCGCGGCATGACCTGCTCCCCCGCCATCGCCGAGACCACCGCGAACGAACTGGGCTGGTAATCCCGATGACCGACACCACCGAAACCACCGGCACCACTCGCGCCGAAGCCACCGACACCACCCGCACCACCACCCGCACCACCACCGGCGCCGGCCGGCTGGTCGTCCTCGACATGGCCGGTACCACCGTCGCCGACGGCGGCCTGGTCGAGCGCGCCTTCGAGCGGGCGGCGGGGCGCCTCGGCGTCGAGCCCGGCACCCCCGACCACGCCGAGAAGCTCCAGTACGTCCTGGCCACCATGGGCGAGTCCAAGATCTCTGTCTTCCGGCACCTCTTCGGCAGGGAGGAGCTGGCCCGTCGCGCCAACTCCGCCTTCGAGGAGGCCTACGCGGAGCTCGTCGACGGCGGCCTGGTCGCCGAGGTCCCCGGCGCCCGCGCCGCGATCGAGGAGCTCCGTGCCGACGGCCGGACCGTCGCCCTGACCACCGGCTTCGCCCGCGTCACCCAGGACGCCATCCTGGACGCACTCGGCTGGCAGGACCTCGCGGACCTCACCCTCTGTCCCGCCGACGCGGGCGGCCGCGGCCGGCCCTTCCCCGACATGGTGCTGACCGCGTTCCTGCGGACCGGTGCCGCGGCCCGGGTCGCGGATGTCGCCGACATCGTGGTCGTCGGCGACACGGCCTACGACATGCTCAGCGGGCGGCGCGCCGGAGCGGGCATCGTGGCGGGCGTTCTCACCGGCGCCCACGACCGCGCGGCGCTGACGCGGAACGGCGCGACCCACATCCTCGGCTCCGTCGCCGAACTCCCGCGGCTCCTCCCGGAGTCGGCGTGAGCGGTATCCGCTTCGACGGGGTCAGCGTCGCCTACGACGGCAACACCGTGCTGGACCGCCTCGACCTGACCGTGGAGGCGGGCGAGGTAATGGCGCTGCTCGGACCCTCCGGCTCGGGCAAGACCACCGCCCTGCGCGCGGTCGCCGGCTTCGTACGGCCCGGCGCGGGACGGGTGCTCATCGGCGGCCGGGACGTCACCGCACTCCCGCCGCACCAGCGCGGCATCGGCATGGTCGTCCAGCAGTACGCGCTTTTCCCGCACATGCGGGTCGAGGACAACGTCGCCTTCGGCCTCAAGGCCCGGAAGGCGCCGAAGGCCGACGTCCCCGGCCGGGTCGCCGAAGCCCTGGAGATGACGGGCATGGCCGCCTACGCCCGGCGCTACCCGCGCGAGCTGTCGGGCGGCCAGCAGCAGCGGGTCGCCCTCGCCCGCGCCCTCGCCATCCGCCCCGGCGTGCTCCTGCTGGACGAACCGCTCTCCGCCCTCGACGCACAGCTGCGCTCCGGGATGCTCGCCGAACTGGCCCGGCTGCACCGCGAACTGCCCGACGTGTCCATCCTGTACGTCACGCACGACCAGGTGGAGGCGCTCACCCTGGCCGACCGGATCGCCGTCATGGATCGCGCCCGGCTGCAGGACTGCGGAACACCGCAGGAGCTGTACCGGGCCCCGCGCACGGAATTCACCGCTTCCTTCGTCGGCGACGCGAACCTGCTCCCGGTCACGGTGGCGGACGGCGGCGCCGTCTTCGAGGGCCGTGTGCTGACCCTCGACCCGGGGCGCGCGGCGCCGGGAGCCGCGGCCACCCTGTGCGTACGGCCGCACCTGCTCGGTCTCGGTACCGGCCCCAACGCGCTGAGCGGCACCATCACCGAGGTGCAGTGGCGGGGTTCCACGCACCGGCTGTACGTCGACGTCGGCGGACACCGGGTGAAGGCGGACCTTCCCGAACTGCGGGAGACGCCCTCGCTGGGAGACCCGGTCACGCTGCACTTCGAGCCGCGCGACGCGGTGCTGCTGGCCGCAGGGGTGACCCGTGCCTGACGCCGCGCGGCAAGCCCTGCCGCCCCCGCCGCGGGGCTCCGCCGCACCCCCGCCGCCCGACCCGGTGCCCCCGGTCCTTCCCGCTCCCGGTCCCGCCCTCGCGGCCCCCGGGGCGCCCCCGCGGGGGATCCCGCGCAGTGTGTGGGCGGTGCCGCCGGTGGCCGTGCTCGCGCTGCTGTTCCTGTATCCCCTCGCGCTGGTCGTCCAGCAGTCCCTCACTCCCGACGGCGGCGGCGCCTTCGACGCCTATGCCCGCGTCTTCGGGTCGCAGGCCTTCCGCGACGCCCTCGGGACCACCGTCTGGCTCGCGGTCGGAGCCACCCTCGGCTGCCTGCTCCTCGGGTTCACGCTCGCGCTGATCATCGCGTTCGTGCCCTTTCCCGGAGCCCGCGCCGTCGCCAGGTTCATCGATGTCTTCCTCTCCTTCCCCTCCTTCCTCATCACTCTCGCCCTCCTCTTCCTCTACGGCACCGTCGGCATGGCCAACGGCCTCGTCACCGGATTCACCGGCGCCGCCGAGGGGCCGTTCCGCTTCCTCACCACCCCCTGGGGCGTCCTGCTCGCGGAGATCACCTACTTCACGCCCTTCGTGATCCGCCCGCTCCTCGCCGCTTTCTCCCAGCTCGACACGGCCCAGCTGGAGGCCGCCGCGAGTCTGGGCGCGCGCCCCGCCCGGATCGTGCGGCGGGTGATCCTGCCCGAGGCCCTCCCGGCCCTCGCGGCCGGCGGCAGCCTCGTCCTCGTCATGTGCCTCAACGAGTTCGGGATCGTCCTGTTCACCGGGGCCAAGGGGGTCACGACCCTGCCGATGCTCATTTACGGCAAGGCCATCCTCGAATCCGACTACCCGGCCGCCTGCGTGGTCGCCGTCGTCAACATCGTGATCTCCGTAGGCCTGTTCGGCCTCTACCGGATGGTGGGCAAGCGTGCTGGTGCATAGCAAGACCGGCCGCTGGGCCGCCTGGGGCCTTTTCGGGCTTCTGTTCCTGCCGCTCTTCGCGCTGCCCCTGGCCGTCGTGGTCGCGGCGTCCTTCGCCACCCACTGGTCCGGAGCCTTCCCCTCCGGCCCGACCGCCGCCCACTACGCCGCCGCCGTGCGCGGCGAGTCCCTCCAGGCCCTCACCACCAGCCTGGTCACCGCCGTCGCCGCCAGCCTCCTCGCGCTCACCGTCGGCACCTGGTCCGCGCTGGCCGCCGCCGCGCTGGGAAAGCGGGGCAAGCGGCTCCTGGACGCGCTGTTCATGCTGCCCGTGGCGGTGCCGTCCGTGGTCGTCGGCCTCGCCGTCCTCGTCGCCTTCAGCCGCCCGCCCGTCCTGCTCAACGGCACCGCCCCGATCGTCGTCCTGGCCCACACCGTCCTCGTCACGGCGTTCGCCCACCAGTCGGTGTCCGCCGCCATCGTCCGGCTCGACCCCGCCTACGAGCAGGCGGCGGCCTCCCTCGGCGCCCGTCCCGGGTACGTGCTGTGGCGGGTCCGGCTGCCCCTCCTGCTGCCGTCCCTCACGGCCGCGGCCGGCCTCTGCTTCGCCCTGTCCATGGGTGAGCTCAGCGCCACGATGATGCTCTACCCGCCGGACTGGGTGCCCCTCCCGGTCCGTATCTTCACCGCCACCGACCGCGGTTCGCTCTTCGGTGGATCCGCCGTCGCCGTCGTCCTGATGGCCACCACCGTGCTGGTCCTGCTGGCCGTCTCCCGCATCCGCACCAGGGCCTCGTACCGCTGATTCCCTCCGCCCCCGCCGAGCCGGGCGGATCCCCACCGATCGCAGTCGATCGCGACCGGTCTCCGTCGAACTCCGCCCGTCCCCCCTCCCGCCGAATCCTGTACCCCGTAAGGAAGTTCCATGCCCAGAACCCTCGTGCTCCGCGCCTGCGCCGCGGTCACCGGCAGCCTCGCCCTCACCGTCTCACTCACCGCCTGCGGCGGCTCCTCCGCGGCCGGCCCCGCCGAGTCCGGGGAGACCGAGAAGGTCGTCACCGTCTACAGCGCCGACGGCCTCAAGGGCGAGAAGGGCGACGGCTGGTACGACCGGGTCTTCGCCGACTTCACCAAGAAGACCGGCATCGAGGTCAAGTACGTCGAGGGCGGCTCGGGTGAGATGGTGCAGCGCGCCGTCCGCGAGAAGACCAACACCCAGGCCGACGTGCTGATCACCCTGCCGCCCTTCATCCAACAGGCCGACGGCAAGGGCCTGCTCCAGCCCTATGTGCCCCGGGGCGCCGACAAGGTCAACGGCGCGGACAAGTCCACCGACGGCAAGTGGACCTCGGTCGTCAACAACTACTTCGGCTTCGTCTACAACAAGAAGGAGCTCGCCGAGGCCCCCAGGACCTGGGAGGAGCTGCTGGACGCCCGCTACAAGGACAAGCTCCAGTACTCCACCCCGGGCGTCGCGGGCGACGGCACGGCCGTCCTCATCAAGTCGATGCACGACTTCGGCGGCAAGGAGCCGGCGATGGAGTACCTGAAGAAGCTCCAGGCCAACAACGTCGGCCCGTCCTCCTCCACCAGCAAGCTCGCGCCCAAGACCGACAAGGGCGAGCTGCTCGTGGCCAACGGCGACGTCCAGATGAACTTCGCGCAGTCCAAGTCCATGCCGAACCTGGGCATATGGTTCCCCGCGAAGGAGGGCGGCAGGCCCACCACCTTCGCCCTGCCGTACGCGGCGGGCCTGGTCGCCAAGGCCCCGCACTCCGAGAACGGCAGGAAGCTCCTCGACCACCTGCTCGGCGAGGAGGCCCAGCGGCTGGTCAGCGAGGTGGGCGGCGGCTTCCCGGCCCGCAGCGACGTCAAGCCGACCGACGCCAACGCCGTCGAACTCACCAGGCTCATGACGGGTGTCGAGATCTTCGAGCCGGACTGGGCGGACATCGACAAGAACCTCACCGACTACGTGGACGCGTGGAAGTCGGCAACCGGAAGCTGACCTGTCGCCTCCCGGTCACCCACGACCGGCACAGTGACACCCGCATAACGGGTCTGGACCGAAGACCGCACCTTCGGTCCGGGCCCGGCGCCGGCCGGGGGTGTCCTGCCGATCGCGCCGGGCCCGCGGGCCCTGGCACCGCACCCCGCCGGCACGTCACCCCCAGCGCCCCTTCCCACGATCACTCCCGGAGGAGTTCGTGTCCCCTGCCATCCCCGCCGTCCCTGCCGTCCCTGCCGGACGCACCCTCGCCGTGGCCGCGACCGCCACCGCCCTGATCGCCGCTGCCCTCGGCGCCCCCACCGCCACCGCCGCCGCGGCCGGCACCAGCGACAAGGTCCTCGTCATCGGCGTCGACGGCGCGGTCCTCGACCGCGTCAAGGCCGCCGACGCCCCGCACCTGCAGGGCCTGATGGCCCAGGGGCTGACCGCCCGGAGCACCCTCTACGCGAGTCCGATGGCCGCCACCTCCTCGGGCCCCGGCTGGTCCACCATCGCCACCGGCGTCTGGCCCGACAAGCATGGGGTGAAGGACAACTCCTTCATCGGCAAGAACTACGCCGCCCACCCCGACTTCCTCACTCGCATCGAGAACGCCAAGCCGGCGCTCAACACGTATGCGGCCGCGGACTGGGAACCCATCACCTCCACCGACCAGAACGGCCCGATCTTCTCCGCCAAGGTCGACAAGCGCCTCTCCCTCAAGGGCGACCGCGACGGCTACCGCAAGGAGGACCCGAAGGTGGCCGCCGCGGCCGCCACGGAACTGCGCACCCAGAACCCGGACGCCGCCTTCGTCTACCTCGGCGAGATCGACGCCGCCGGCCACTCCCACGGCGCCGCCAGCCAGCAGTACCTCGACGCCGTCGCCCGCGTCGACGCCCTGGTCGGCCAGCTCCTCGCCGCCGTAGAGAACCGCCCGACGTACGGCCGGGAGAACTGGAAGATCCTGGTCACCACCGACCACGGCCACACCTCCTCGGGCGGCCACGGCGGCTCCACCCTCGCCGAACGCGGCACCTTCGTGATCGCCAAGGGCGCCGGGATCCCCGCCGGTTCGGTCCGCGACGACGTCAAGCTGGCCGACGTGGCCGCGACCGCCCTCGCCCAGGTCGGCGTCAGCGCCCCCGGCATCGACGGCGTCCCGCTGGGCTCCCCGGACGCCGACCCCTTCGACACCGTGCGCCCCGCCCTCCAGGCCCGGGTGGACGAGACGGGCATCCCGGCCGGAGTGAAGGGCTTCACGCACACCCCGCCCGCCGGCTGGTCCGTCGACAACTCGAAGATGGGCACGGGCGGTGTCAGCGAGTGGGCCGGCTGGGCCTTCGCGACCGACGAGTTCTGGACCCAGTCGCAGCGCGACCAGTGGCGCGAGCTGAACGTCCGCTCCCGTGACGTCTTCGCCGTCGCCGACTCCGACGAGTGGGACGACAAGGCCCACACCGGCACCTTCGACTCCACCCTCGTCACCCCCAAGTGGCCGGTCACGGGCGGCAGTACACGAACCCTCACCTTCCAGACGCACTACCGCCACGAGGCGGGCCAGACCGCCCAGGTCCTCGTCTCGTACAACGGCGCCGCCCCGACGGTGGTGAAGACCTACACCGCCGATGCCGTCGCCAAGACCGAGTCCCTCGCCCTCCGGGTCCCGACCGGAGCCACCGACGTCCAGGTCCGCTTCCGCTACAGCGGTGACAACAACTGGTTCTGGACCATCGACGACGTCCGGCTGGGCTGACCGCCCGCCCGCCCTCCCGCGTCCGGGCTGTGGACGGCCGAGACGTCCGCAGCCCGGCCCGGATAGGGTGGTACAGACCAGAGGCAGCAGGTCAGCGAGAGCGGAGAACAGTCCCGTGGCAGAGCGCAAGCCGATCGAATCGTGGCTCACCGACATGGACGGGGTCCTCATCCACGAGGGCACGCCGATCCCGGGCGCCGATGCCTTCATCAAGCGGCTGCGCGAGTCGGGCAAGCCCTTCCTGGTGCTGACCAACAACTCCATCTACACCCCGCGCGACCTCCAGGCCCGCCTCGCCCGCATGGGTCTGGACGTCCCCGTCGAGAACATCTGGACCTCCGCCCTGGCCACCGCCAAGTTCCTCGACGACCAGCGCCCCGGCGGCACGGCCTACGTCATCGGCGAGGCCGGTCTGACGACCGCCCTGCACGACATCGGCTACGTCCTCACCGACCACGAGCCCGACTACGTGGTGCTGGGCGAGACCCGCACCTACAGCTTCGAGGCCATGACCAAGGCGGTCCGCCTGATCAACGCCGGGGCGCGCTTCATCTGCACCAACCCCGACGAGACCGGTCCCTCCACCGAGGGCCCGCTCCCCGCCACCGGCGCCGTCGCCGCGCTGATCACCAAGGCGACCGGCAAGCAGCCGTACTTCGCGGGCAAGCCGAACCCGCTGATGATGCGCACCGGCTTGAACGCCATCGGCGCGCACTCGGAGACCAGCGCGATGATCGGCGACCGGATGGACACCGACGTGCTCGCCGGTCTGGAGGCCGGCATGCGGACCTTCCTGGTGCTGACCGGGCTGACCAGTGAACAGGACACCGAGAAGTTCCCCTACCGCCCGACCGAGACGGTCGCCTCGATCGCGGACCTGGTCGACCTGGTCTGACGGACGGCGGCCCGTACGGCCGTCCGGGCGTACCGTGTTTGGGGCGTACGGCTGACACGTACGGCGCCGCTCCGGATGCGGAGCGGCCTGCCGCGCGTGAATCTCCTTGTCGAGGAGGTTCACCATGCGCAGTGTTCCGATCGCTGTCCGCACCGCCGCCGTGGCCGCCGCTCTGGCCGCGTTCTCCGCGGTGACCGTCGTGTCCGCGCCCGCCGCCCTCGCGGGTGAGGAGGACCGTGGCGACCGCGGCAGCATCACGGTCGACCCGAACCCGGCCGCCCCGGGAGCGCAGGTCAAGCTTCGGGTCCACGGCTGCGAGGGCAACCGGGGGGCGGCCAAGTCCTCCGTCTTCGTCTCGGACGCCGATCTCTACGGACGCGACGGCGGGCGCCGCAGTCCGCTCTACGGCGACGCGATGATCAGCTCGCACGCCTCGCCGGGCTGGCACGCCGTCCGGGTGTACTGCGACGGCGGTGAGAAGTTCACCGGCTCCGTGCAGGTCGCCGCCCGCCGCCACCCCTCCCACCACGCCTCGCCGATCTGGCCCGTCCACGCGGGCGGCGGCGGCATGGCGGACCGCCCGGCCGAGGCTCCCGGCCTGCTCACGGCGGCGAAGAAGGAGCACACGGGCGGCGACGGCCCGGGGACGCCGCACACGGTGATCGGCGCCGTGCTCGCCGCGGTGGCCACGCTGGCCGTCGCGGGCCGCGCCCTGGCCCTGCGCCGCCGACGCAGCGGCGAGTGAGGCGGGCGGCGCGTGGGCGAGGAGTGGCGGACGGACGAGGCCAAGGCTTCCGCCGGGGGTCGGTTGCTGACCTTCGCGGCCTGGTCGGTGCTGGTGCTGGGCCTGTGGCTGTGGGGCCGTGAGCTCACCGTGCCGCCGGCCCCGCTCGCCGGGCAGGGCGGCGGAGGATTGAGCGCGGGGCTGCCGGCCGCGCACGCCCCCGTCGCGGGATCGCTGCCGCAGCGCGTCGACGTGCCGTCCATGGGGATCCAGGCTCCGGTGGTCTCCCGTGGTCTGGACAAGGACGGTGCGATCGATCCGCCGCCGTACGACAGCCCCGGCACGGTGGGCTGGTGGGGGCAGGGCGTCCAGCCGGGGGCGGTGGGGACGGCACTGATGGTGGGACACGTGGACACGCGGTCCAAGCCGGCGGTCTTCTACGGCCTGAGCACGGCGAAGCCGGGTGACAAGGTGCGCGTGGTGCGGGCGGACGGCTCCGTCGCCGAGTTCACGATCGAGGACGTACGGGTCTACGAGCGTGCTGCCTTCGACGCGCACAGGGCGTACGGCCCACGGGTGCCGGGCCGCGCGGAACTGCGGCTGGTGACCTGCGGGGGGACGTACGACAAGACGGCCAAGGAGTACACGGCGAACGTGGTGGTCTCCGCCTATCTCACCGGCGTGGGAGTCCGCTCCGGCACGTCGGTCTAGCGCGCCCGGCGCACGGAGCCCTCGCACGGGAACGAAGAAGCCCCTCACAGGTTTCCCTGTGAGGGGCTTCTTCCGTCTGTGCGCCGCCAGGGACTCGAACCCCGGACCCGCTGATTAAGAGTCAGCTGCTCTAACCAACTGAGCTAGCGGCGCTTGCTGACAGGGAAAACTCTACCCCACCTCCGCGGGTGCTCATGACCAGCCACGCCCACCTTGTCCGATTAACCCATGTTTGGGCAGTTTATCGTGCACGATATGTCTGCGCCGCCCGCATCTGACGCTTTACCAGATGCGGCCCCGGTCGACCACTGGAACAGCAGGGGAGTGGACGGAACCGCATGACGATGCAGCCCCCGGCGCATGTGCAGATGCCCATGCCCGCTTTCGAGGAGTACGAGCCCGCGGGCGACTGCGTGTGCCGGGGCTGCGCCCAGCGCCGCCGGGACCTCGCCCGCGCCGGAGCCATACCGCTTCGGGACGGCGGCCACCCCGCCGCGCGCGGCGCGCGGCGGGCGCTGGTCGTGGCCACCGCAGCCGGAGTGGTCCTCGGCGGTGGTGGCGGGACCGCGGTGGCCCTGAGCGCACCCGCCACCGGACCGGTGGCCCTCGACGACCCCGGCAGCCCGCAGGGCGGCCGCGCCCCCCTGCACGGCCCGAAGGGCATGCCGGGCAACCCCGGGGCGCCGGCCCGGCCCGGCGCCGTCAAGCGGATCGACCGCACGACGATCATCAACAGGGCCAAGCTATGGCTGGACGCGCGGGTTCCGTACAGCATGTCCGCGTACTGGTCGGACGGCTACCGGCAGGACTGCTCGGGCTACGTCTCCATGGCCTGGAACCTCGGCTCGAACGAGTGGACCGGCAGCCTCGACACGTTCGCCACCAAGATCACGAAGGAGGAGTTGCTGCCGGGGGACATGCTGCTCTTCCACAACCCGGCGGACCCCAACAACGGCTCGCACGTGGTCCTCTTCGGCGGATGGGTCGACGAGACGCGCACCCACTACGTCGCCTACGAGCAGACGCGCCCCACGACGCGGAAGCAGGCCACGCCCTACGGCTACTGGGCCAACGCGGCGAAGTACGTCCCCTACCGCTTCAACGGGGTGACCGGCGGCATCGTCCCGGAGGCCCCGGGCACCGTCCCCGCCCCCGAAGCGCCGGCGGCGGGCCCGAAACCCGGCGACCCCGCCAGGACCTTCCCGGGCGCGGACACGTTCGGCCCGGGCGCCGTCAACGACCACGTCGCCCAGCTGGGCCGGATGCTGATCGAGCGCGGTGCCTACCGCTTCTACCCCAAGGGGGTGGCCGACCGGACGTGGAGCGACCACGATCGGCTCGCCACCCAGGCCTTCCAGCGGGCGCAGGGCTGGACGGGCGCCGACGCCGACGGCGTGCCCGGCGCGCACACCTGGCGCCTGCTCGTCGACCAGCAGGGCAAGAACATCCCGCCGACGGTGGGCGCGGCGCCCGGCCCCGGCGGCGTACGGGCCTACCCCGGCGCCGCGGTGTTCCGCCCGGGGCAGTCGCACC
Source organism: Streptomyces sp. NPDC058880 (assembly GCF_042742535.1). NCBI lineage: Bacteria > Bacillati > Actinomycetota > Actinomycetes > Kitasatosporales > Streptomycetaceae > Streptomyces > Streptomyces sp. NPDC058880. Next base: position 147,943 of record NZ_JBHYMC010000004.1, on the reverse strand, counting down.
CGGCCATCGAGGCCCTCGGCCGACAGCTGGTGAAGAAGGGCTTCGGCAGGTACTACACGTCCGGGCCGGGCCCCCGCTGGGGCGAGGCCGACCGCCGCAACGTCGAGGCCTTCCAGCGCGCGCAGGGCTGGCGCGGGGCCGCGGCCGACGGCTATCCGGGCCCGGAAACGTGGCGTCGGTTGTTCGCATGACGGAGGTAACGATGTTTCCCACGCGCACCACCTCGACGACGGGCACCCTCCGCCTGCCGGCCGCGCCCGAGCCCGCCCCGACCTCCTTCGGTTGGGCCGCCACCACCCCGACCCTGTCCCTGCGGGCCGCACCCCCGCCGGCTGCGGAACGGGCTCCGTCCCGCACCGGCGACGGGCCCGCCGCGCCGCCCGCCACCGGGTCCGTCCCGCCGCCGGCCGGTGAGGCCGTGCCCGGTCCCGTCCCGGTGCCCGCGGCCGCATCGGGTGCGGTGTCGGCGGAGCCGCCGGGGGAGCCCTGGCCCGCGCCCGCCGCATCGGCGGCGCCCGTTCCGACCCCGTCCGGGCCGGGGGAGCCGTGGCCCGCGCCCGCCGGGCACGGTTCGACGACGGTGCCCGCCCGGCCCTCCGTATCGGCGCCGGCCGGGTCGGCCTCCTCCGGGCCGGCCCCCGCCGCCGTTGCGTGGCCCGCCGTCGCACCGCACGGGGTACCGGTTCCCGCCGGACAGGCCCCGCCCCGGGCTGCCGAGCCGTCTGCGGTGTCTGCCCGGCAGCCCGGGCCCGCCGCACAGACCCCGCAGACCCCGGACGGGTGCGGTTCCGCGGCCGTGCCGGGGGCGGTGCTCGCGGGGGTGCCCGCAGCGCAGGCCCCGCGGGCCGTACCGCTCGGCACGTACGCCGTGCCCCCGGCGGTGGAGCAGCCCGTGGGGCCCGCCCCGGAGACGGCCTCCGAGCCGCCCGCCGTTCCGGCGCCCGCCGGTGAGGCCGAGCCTCTGGCGGCGCGGGCGCCGCACGCGTCCTGGCCGCAGCCGGCGCCCCGCCCGGCGGACAGGGTTTCCGGACCCCTCCTCCCTGCTCCTGCGGCGGCTCCGCTCGCGCACGGCGAGACGGCGGGGGTGGACGACGGCTCCGGCCGCGTCCCGGCGCCGGGTCCGCAGGCGGCCGAGGCGGCCGAGGCGGCCGAGGCGGCCGAGGCCGCGGTGCGCGCGGCGCGGGGGCGGGCCGAGCCCGAGCACACCCGGGCGGGCTCGGAGGGCGGACGGCCGGACGCCGGTGTCCCGCACCCGCAGTGCGGGGAGCGCGAGGAGTCCGGTGCCGCCCCGAACTCGGGCGTGCCCGGACCGGGCGTCGCCGAGATCGTCGCCCGGGCGGTGACGCGCGCCATGGAGGAGGACAGCGCCCGGGACCTCCCGAACGCCGCCGCCCCCCACCGCGGGACCGCCGTCACCGAGGTCCCGTTGCACCTCCCGTTCCGTGCCGCGTCGACCGGCCTCCTGCCCCAGCGCGCCCCCGCGGCGGTGGCCCGCCCCGTGCGCCCCGCCCCCGGCCGCCGGGTCCCCCGCGGCGACGACCAGCTCCGCGAGCACCGTGGCCCGGTGCTGCCCGGCTGGGTCGGCGTGGCCGTCGGCGGCCTCGCCCTCGTCGGCTGCACGGCGGTGCTCTGGCGGGCCGGGGCCGTCCCCGACGCCTTCGCAGCCGCGTTCGGGGCCGCCCCCCGCGCCTACCGCGGACTGCGTGCCGCCGACTGGCCGCCGCTGGCCTTCCTCGGCGTCGTGGCCCTCGTGGCGCTCGGCGGCCTCGGTCGGGCGCGTACCGGCCACGCCTGGGTGCTCACCCTCTTCGGCCGCTACCGCGGCACGGTCCGCCGTACCGGTCTGACCTGGGTCAGCCCTCTCCTGCTGCGCCGCCGGGTGGATGTACGCCTGCGCCACTGGCGCAGCGACCCGATGCCCGCCGTCGACTCCGGCGGACTGGCCCTCCAGGTCGTTGTCCAGGTCGTCTGGCAGGTCAAGGACACCGCCCGTGCCACGCTCGCCGTCGCGGACCACACCGGATACCTCGCCGAGCAGGTCGAGTCCGCCATGGCCCGCGTGCTCTCCCAGCTTCCGGCAGACGCCTTCCACGAGGACGCCCCGACCCTGCGCGACGCCGAGGCCGTCGGCGACGCGCTGACCCGGATGCTGGCGGCCGAGACCGAGGCGGTCGGGATCGAGGTGTTCTCGGCCCAGCCGACCCGGATCGAGTACGCGGCCGAGGTCGCCGAGGCCATGCGCCGCCGCCGGGTCGCGGCGATCGACGCCAAGCATCGGGACACGGTGCTGGCCTCGGTGGTGGACGCGGTGGACGACACCGTCCACCGGCTGACCTCGCGCGGACTCGTCGAGCTCGACGACTACGAGCGCAAGGCCCTGGTGAAGGACCTCACGGTCGCCTTCTGCACGGGACGCGCCGACTAGGGCCGGCCGGGGGCGTGGGGCAGGCGGGGCCTTCGCGATGTGCCCGGGCGGGGCCGGGGCACGTACCGCGTCGGGAGCGGGAGCGGGAACGGGTGGCCGGAAGAGACCGGACCACCCGTTCTCTCATTGGTATGGACATGGCCAACTCTCGTCAATAATCTGGGACTTGGTCTAGACCTGAATCCCCTGCGCGCGCTCGCCGAACTCCCCCCACGTCCAAGGAGCATCATGCGTAACGTCCGCGTGCCCGGACGGGCCGGCGTCGCCGCGCTCGGTCTCGGCCTCGTTGCCGCAGTCACCCTCGTCGGCGCCCCCAGCGCCAGCGGTCACGGCTACACCGACACCCCCATCAGCCGCCAGAAGCTCTGCGCCAACAGGACGGCCTCCGACTGTGGTGCGATCCAGTGGGAGCCGCAGAGCGTCGAGGGCTTCAAGGGCTTCCCGGCCGCCGGCCCCGCCGACGGCAAGATCTGTTCCGGAGGCCTCTCGCAGTTCGCCGAGCTCGACAACCCGCGCGGCGGCGCCTGGCCCACCACCAAGGTGACCAGCGGTCAGGGCTATTCCTTCCGGTGGCAGTTCACTGCCAACCACTCCACCACCGACATCAAGTACTACGTCACCAAGAACGGCTGGACCGGCACCAAGGCCCTCACCCGCGCCGATCTCGAACCCCAGCCCTTCCTCACCGTCGCCTACAACGGCGCCCGCCCCGCCATGACCACCGTGCACCAGGGCGCCATGCCGAGCGGCAAGACGGGCCGGCACCTCATCCTGGCGGTCTGGACCGTCAACGACACCCCGATGGCCTTCTACGCCTGCTCGGACGTTCAATTCTGACCATACGTCAGCTACCCTCCGGCGGCATGCGGACGACGACAGCACCCGAAACCGTCGCGGAGCTCATAGCGCGCCAATGGGGCGACCACCGGCCCGGGCTGAAGCACGCGGAAGGCGTCCTCACCCACCACCGGACCGCCCGCGAAGCCGCCGCACGCGCCGCGCTCCTCGTCGACCTCATGCCCGCGGAGGCCGAGCCGCACCTCGGGGTCCTGCTCGACAACACCCCCGAGTTCCCGTTCTGGCTCGGCGCGGCGGCCCTCGCCGGGGCCGCCGTCGCCGGGATCAACCCCACCCGGCGCGGCCCCGAGCTGGCCCGGGACATCCTGCACACCGAGTGCCGGCTCCTGATCACCGAGCCCGCCCACCTTCCCCTGCTGCGCGGCCTCGACCTGCCGGGCGTACGCGTCCTGATCACCGGCACCGAGGAGTACGAGGCCCTCCTCGCGCCCTACGCGGCCGCCAAGCCCGGCGACGCCGCACTGCGCACCCCCGGCCCGGACTCCCGCCTCCTCCTCTACTTCACCTCCGGCTCCACCGGCGCTCCCAAGGCCGCCATCTGCAGCCAGGGCCGGCTCGCCGCCGCCGGAGCCTCGCTGGCCCGCAGCTTCTCCGTCGGCCCGGACGACGTCCACTACGTGTGCATGCCGCTCTTCCACGGCAACGCCGTCATCGCCGACTGGCTCCCGGCGCTCGTCGGCGGGGCCGCGGTGGCCCTGCGGCGGCGCTTCTCCGCCTCGGCGTTCCTGGACGACGTACGGGCGTACGAGGCCACCTACTTCACCTACGTCGGGCGGGCGATCCAGTACCTGCTGGCCACCGGGCCCCGCCCCGACGATCGTGTCCACCGCCTGCGGCTCGGCTTCGGCACCGAGGCCGGGGCGGTGGACGCGGCACGCTTCGCCGAGCGATTCGGCGTCCGCCTGGTGGAGGGTTACGGCGCCACCGAGGGCGGCGCCTCGATCCAGCGCACCCCGGACACCCCGCCGGGCGCCCTGGGTCGGGCGGGTGCGGGCGACGACCTGGCGGTCATCGACCCGGAGACCGGCGCGGAATGCCCTCCGGCCGTCCTGGACGGGGGCGGCCGCCTCCTCAACGGCTCGGCCGCCATCGGGGAACTCGTCAACCGGGGCCACAGCCTGTTCGAGGGCTACTGGCGCAACCCCGAGGCGGAGGCCGACCGCACCCGCGACGGCTGGTACTGGACGGGCGACCTGTTCTTCCGCGACGCGGCGGGCTTCCTCTACTTCGCGGGCCGCACCGACGACCGGCTCCGCGTCGACAGCGAGAACCTCGCCGCAGCGGTGATCGAGAACATCCTGGCCCGCTGGCCGCAGGCAGCCGCGGTGGCCGTCTACGGGGTCCCGGACGAGGTCGCCGGCGACCAGGTGATGGCGGCCCTGTCCCTCCGGGAGGGGGCGGAGTTCTCCCCGGACGCCTTCGCCGCCTTCCTCGCCGGCCAGCCGGATCTGGGCACGAAGATGCTTCCGCGCTATGTCCGCGTCGTCCCGGAGATGCCGGTCACCGCGACGAACAAGGTCCACCGCGTGTCCCTGCGCCGGGCGGGCTTCCGATGTGCCGACCCGGTCTGGCACCGGTCCCCCGCGGGGGGCTACACCCTCCTGACCCCGCCCGAGCTCATGGCCCTGCTGGCCCGGTACGCGGCGCAGGGCCGCACGGACCTCCTCGACCGCGAAGCGGGCCTCCGCTAAGGAGGGCGGTGTTCCGGAACGGTGAAAGGTGCAGGTGGGGAGTGGGCTCGGGGCCGTCCGGGCGGGGGCGTCCGCCCGCCGCGGGTGCCCGCGGTCCGCGCGTACCCGCGCGGGGCGTGGTTTGGAGCACCCCTGAGGACCGGGTACTATTTTCTCTGTCAGCAGGCGCCGCTAGCTCAGTTGGTTAGAGCAGCTGACTCTTAATCAGCGGGTCCGGGGTTCGAGTCCCTGGCGGCGCACCTGTCCTTCGGGCGGTTTCCGGTTCACCGGGAACCGCCCGAAGTGTTTTCCGGCCGGCCCCGAACGGTCTCGCCCGGGCCTCCTCCTGTGGGCCACTGGTCGGCGCCACCTCCCGCTGGGGCGCCGCTAGAGGGTGAGCGACAGCAGCAGCGGCGCGGCCTTCCGGTTCAGGGTGTCGGCCGCGGCGCGCAGCCGGTGCGCGTGCTCGACCGGCATCGACAGCGCCAGGCAGCCGACCGAGGCCCCCGCCGTGATCGGGACGGCCGCGCAGACCGTGCCCACGGCGTACTCCTGCAGGTCCAGCATCGGGACGGTGGCCGGCTGGGCGTCCAGCTTGGAGAAGAGGACCCGCTCGTTCACGATCGTCTTCGACGTGAGCCGGGCGATCTTGTGTCGGGACAGGTGGTCGCGCCGCCCGTTCAGGTCCAACTGGGTCAGCAGGCACTTGCCGACCGCGCTGGCGTGCGCAGCCGACCGGAAGTCGACCCACTCGTGGACCTTCGGGGTGCGAGGGCTGTCCGCGAACTGCGTGATCCTGACCTCGCCGTCCACGTACCGGCTGATGTAGACGGCCGCGCCGACCGAATCGCGCAGCCGGTCGAGGGTCTCTTGGAGCTTGTCGGTCAGGGCCTGCTGGCGGTCGGTGCCGGACCCGAGCAGGACGAGGGAGTCCCCTATGGCGTACGCGCCGTCCGCCACCTGCAGGACGTATCCCTCCCGGCGCAGCATCAACAGCATGGGGGCGAGATGGACTGCGGGCAGGCCGGTCTCACGCGCGATCTGCATGTCGGTCACACCGCCGGTGTGCCGTGCGATCGTTTCGAGTACGCGCAGTGCGTACTGCACCGAGTGGAACGGCGCGGTCGGCTCGGGCTTCAGCGCCACGGTTTCCCCCCTAGCAGGTTGTTACCGCTTGCCTTACCACGATAGCCATCAAGAGGCCCCTGTGGAGCGTCGGTTGGGGAGATTGATGGCTCGATCGCGTCCGTCTGCCTCGATCTATGACGCAGGCATATGCCGTGGTCACGCGTCCCGCGCCGTCGCTCCGGGAATGCCCGGCGACCGGTCACGGTTCGAGTTCTTCGTACGGTTTCGCGCGGACGTCGCGCGGACGTGGACGACGGTACGGGAGCGACGATGAGTGACACCGGGGACGCGGGCGGCGCGGCGAGCGGGCTGCGCGGAGGCGGCGCCGACGGCCCGGCCGTCGATGCGCAGGACGGCCCCGGCGGCATACGGGGTACCGCCCTCGGCCGGGCGCCCGTACCGCTCTCCGTCCTGGACCTGGTCACCGTCGGCGCCGGCAGCACCGCGCACGACTCCCTGCGCACCAGTGTGGCGATCGCGCGCCTCGCCGAATCCCGCGGCTACCACCGCCACTGGGTCGCCGAGCACCACTCCATGCCCGGCGTCGCCAGCTCCTCGCCGGCTGTGATCCTGGCCCACCTCGCCGCGCACACCTCCCGCATCCGGCTCGGCTCCGGCGGGGTGATGCTGCCCCATCATGCCCCGCTCGCCGTCGCCGAACAGTTCGGCACCCTGGAGGCGCTCGCCCCGGGGCGGATCGACCTCGGGCTCGGCCGGGCCCCCGGCACCGACGGCCGCACGGCCGCCGCACTGCGCGGGCCCGGACGGCTCGATGAGGGTGCGGACGAGTTCCCGCGCCGGCTCGCGGAGCTCACCCGCTTCCTCGACGACGACTTCCCCGACGGGCATCCGTACGCCCGCGTGCACGCCGTACCGGGCCCGGTGCAGGGTCCGGCCGGGCGGCCGCCGCTATGGCTGCTCGGCTCCTCCGGCTTCAGTGCGCAGCTCGCCGGAGAGCTGGGCCTGCCCTTCGCCTACGCCCACCACTTCTCGGCGGCGGGCACGCTGCCCGCGCTCGACCTCTACCGCAGGAGCTTCCGGCCCTCGGCCGTCCTGGATGCCCCCTACGCCGTCATCGGGGTGTCGGCGCTCGCCGCCGACACCGACGAGGAGGCCCGCGCCCAGGTGCTCACGGGCGCGCTGTCGATGCTGCGGCTGCGCGCCGGGCGCCCGGGGCTGGTGCCCACGCCCGAGGAGGCGGCCGCGTACCCCTACACCCCGCTGGAGCGGGAGTTCGTGGACGGCTGGCTCGCCAACATCGTCCACGGCACATCCGGCGCGGTCGCCGACGGCCTCGACGGCCTCGCCCGACGCACCGGGGCGGACGAGCTGATGCTGACGACCAACGCCCACAGCGGGGCCGCGCGTCTGCGCTCCTACGCTCTGGTCGCCGATGCCTACGGCATGCCGGAGTCGGCGCCCTCGGTCGACTGACGTCAGGAGAACGGGGTTTGGCTGGTTTGTTGCCAAAACCTTGCCGGAGGCTGTCTCAAGGGAGCCTTAAACCGCTCGTCACCCGGGGTGGCGAGCGGTTTCTGATGTGCGCTCACGTCTCTGACTTGGGTAAATGGCGCGGGAGTGGTCTAGTCCTTCTTTGGTCCGAACCATTGACGCGGGGCGTGAGTGATCGCTATCACTTCTCTCACCCGAACCTCCAGCACTCTCCTCCCAGCCCCCCCGGAGGCAGTACATGCACATCCGTAAACCCTTCGCCGCGGCCGCCGCAACGGTCGCGCTGGCAGCCGGAGCGCTTGCCTCCTTCGCGGGACTCGGCACCGCCCAGGCCGCCGACGCCGCGGCCGGAGCCACGGCGGGCGGCGTCCGCATCGCCTACTACGACCAGTGGAGCGTGTACGGGAACGCCTTCTACCCCAAGCACCTCGACACCCGGGGCATAGCGAGCAAGCTGGACATCATCAACTACTCGTTCGGCAACATCCACCCCACCGAGCTCACCTGCTTCGAGGCGAACAAGGCGGCCGGCGATGACAACAACCCCAACGCCGGTGACGGCGCGGGCGACAGCTACGCCGACTACCAGAAGTCCTTCAGCGCGGCCGACAGCGTGGACGGCGTCGCCGACAAGTGGGACCAGCCGATCGTGGGCGTCTTCAACCAGTTCAAGGAACTGAAGGCCAAGTACCCCCACCTGAAGATCAACATCTCGCTGGGCGGCTGGACGTACTCCAAGTACTTCCACGACGCGGCCAAGACCGACGCCTCCCGCAAGAAGTTCGTCGCCTCCTGCATCAAGCAGTACATCAAGGGCGACCTCCCGGTGGAGGGCGGCTTCGGCGGCCCCGGCACCGCGGCGGGCATCTTCGACGGCATCGACATCGACTGGGAGTACCCGGGCTCCTCCGGCGGCCACCTGGGCAACCACTACGGCCCCGAAGACAAGCAGAACTTCACCCTGCTGCTCCAGGAGTTCCGCAAGCAGCTCGACGCCGAGGGCGCGGCCAACGGCGGCAAGAAGTACATGCTGACCGCGGCCCTCCCGGCCGGCCAGGACAAGATCAAGTACATCGAGACCGACAAGATCGGCCAGTACTTGGACTACGCCAACATCATGACGTACGACATGCACGGCGCCTGGGACGGCGACGGGCCGACGTACCACCAGTCCCCGCTGTACCCGTCCGCGGCCGACCCGACCGACCCGATCGCGCCGGGCACCGAGAAGTACAGCATCGACAACGCCATCGACTCCTGGATCGACGGCAACCCGGCCTACGGCATCACCGGCGGCTTCCCCGCCGACAAGCTGACCCTGGGCTACGAGTTCTACTACCGCGGCTGGAAGGGCGTTCCGGCCGGCAGCACCAACGGCCTCGCCCAGACCGCGACCGGCGGCTCCGCCGCGCGACCGCTCAGCCAGCAGGCGGGCATCGCGCACTACAAGGAGCTCGGCGGCATCGTCGACAACCCGGCGACCACCTTCTGGGACGACCAGTCGAAGTCCTCGTACTTCTACAAGGACGGCGAGTTCTTCACCGGCCTGAACCAGAAGTCCATCCAGGCCCGGGTCGACTACGGCAAGCAGCGCGGCCTGGCCGGCGCGATGATGTACTCCCTGCTCGGCCTCGACAACAACGCCACGCTGCTGGGCCAGATCTCCGACGCCCTGGGCGGCACCACGGTCCCGCCGACCACGCCTCCCACGACGCCGCCGACCACCACGCCGCCGACGACGACCCCGCCGACCACGCAGCCTCCGACCGGCTGCAGCTCGACCCCGGCCTACGTCGCGGGCACGATCTACACCGCCGGCAACGAGGTCTCCCACAACGGCCGCACGTACAAGGCCCAGTGGTGGACGCAGAACGAGACGCCGGGCACCACCGGTGAATGGGGTGTCTGGAAGGACCTCGGCGCCTGCTGATCTCCCCCCACCCCGCGCCGAGCGACGCCTCCGCCCCGCCCCCTCTCCCAGGGGCGGGGCGGAGGTGTGTGACATGGTTGCCGGATTCCGGACACCCTGCCGTAGTGACCTCGTTAGGCTCGGCCACAAGCCCGCTTCCCGCTTGGGGGTGCCGTCCCATGGTCCTGGCCCGCGACATCGATCCCAGCGCCTCGCCGCTGGACTACTACAGCTACGAGTTGCGCCGCCTGAAAGAGGAAGCGGGCCTGAAACAGTCGCAGCTCGGCGCGATCATCTTCTGCACGGGCTCCCTGATCGGCATGGTCGAAAACGGCCGCCGCGTCCCGACCCGCGACTTCTCGGAGCGGGTGGATGCGGCCCTGAATACGGGCGGGGTGTTCTCCCGCCTGGTGGGGCTTGTCCTGCGGACCCAGTTGCCCAACTGGTTCCAGGCGTACGCCGAGATGGAAGCGAGGGCCACACACATCTCTTCGTTCCAGCCGCAGCTGGTGTACGGACTCCTGCAGACGGAGAGGTACGCGCGAGCGGTACTTCGCGCAGGGTGGGGCGAGAGCCTCGATGACGCGGTTGCGGCTCGGTTGGAACGCCAGCGCATCCTCAGCAGGGAGCGTCCGCCACTGGTCTGGGTGGTCTTGGACGAGGCCGTGCTGCACCGCCCGTTCGAGAGTCCCGAGATCATGCGGGAGCAACTGGACCGGTTGCTGGAGTTTCGGGACCTGAGGACCGTGCGTATTCAGATCCTCCCGTTCAGCTCCGGGCAACACCCGGCCACAGTAGGGGCGTTCAATGTTCTCCGATTCGAGAAGGAGCCGGATGTCGTCTACGCCGAGAGCTACGGCTCGGCCCATGTGACGGCGAATCCCGAGACGGCCAGTGACTGTGCACATCGCTACGATCATCTGCAGGCTGCGGCGCTCTCCATGGACGATTCCGCGGCACTGATCGCCCGCGTACGGGAGGAACGTTATGGGAACCCAGAACAGTCTGACGGGCGCGCTTTGGCGTAAGTCCAGCTACAGCGGTGGGACCGGCGGCGACTGCGTCGAGTGCGCCCCGCTCGACGGCGCCGCCTGGCGCAAGGCTTCGTACAGCAGCACCAACGGCGGCGAGTGCGTCGAGGTGGCCGCGCAGCCGTGCCGGGTCGCCGTCCGGGATTCCAAGAACCCCGACGGGCCCGCCTTCACCGTCGGGGCGGCGGCGTTCGCCGCCTTCGCCCGCAGCCTGTGACTTAGAGCCAGCCCTGCTGAGCCGCCTTGAGGCCCGCCTCGAAGCGGCTCGTGGCGTGGAGGCGTTCCATCAGCGCAGACATCTGCCGCCGTACGGTCCGCAGCGACACCCCGAGCCGTTTGCCCGCGGCCTCGTCCGTCAGGCCGGAGGCCAGCAGCTTCAGCAGTTCCAGCTCGGCCGCGCTCGGGCGGGAGTCGCCCGTACGGCAGCGGTCCGCGCCCAGCGGTACGGCGGCCTGCCACGTCTGCTCGAACAGGGTGACCAGGGAGGCCACGATCCCCGGGGCGCTGGTGCACAGTGCGCCCAGCCGTGAGTTCGCCGGATCGATGGGGACGACGGCCACGGTGCGGTCGAAGACCAGCAGGCGGGGTGGGAGCAGCGGGCTCGTGCGCACCTGGCCGCCCTGTTCCGTGAGCCAGCGGGCGTAGGACAGGGTCGTCGGGTCGTTGCGGGCGCTGTCCTGGTAGACGGACCGCATCTCGATGCCCCGGGCCAGCGCCCGCTCGTCGAGCGGCCGGGAGGACTCCAGGCTGGCCTCGGACAGGGCGCCGCCCGGCAGGATCGCCAGGCACTCGCGCTCCAGCCCGTGGGCGAGCTCCTCCAGCCGGCTCTGGATGGCGTCCATGCCCACCAGGCGTTCCGCGCCGTCGACCTCGGTGTTCGGGCGCAGTTCCGCGAACTCGGAAACCACCTGGGCCGCCGCGGCCTTGCTGCGGGCCAGTTCCTCTTGCTGCCGGGCCAGTTCCTCCTCCTGGCGGCGCAGCAGCAGTTCCAGGCCCAGTTCCGGGCGGACCGCCCGCAGTGCGCCGGGGCTGTCCCGGGACGGTCTGAGCAGGTCCAGGTCGACCAGCCGGTCCAGGCCCTCGCGGACCTGCGTCTCGGTGAGGTCGAGGCGTGCGGCCAGCTCGGCGACCCCTCCGGAGGGGTCGGCCAGCATCCCCCGGTACACGGCCTCCACCTCGGCTCCGAGCCCCAATGTCTGCAGCAAGTCCCCGCCCCCCAGCGTAACTTCGGCATCCACACCGGTGCCGTCAGCGGTGATCGTAGGCGAAACCTGGCACCAAGGTGCCAGGCCCTTTGGTGCCAGCCGGAAACCCTTCTGCGCGGGTCGCGGGCGCAGCACCATGGTGATCACCGGAACGGCGGGGGCGGAAGCCCCCGGCTCAGGCCAGAGCCCACGGACGAACCGGACAGCGCGCAGCAGCACACCGCACCGCACGGACCACCACCAGCATTCGACCTCAGGGGAAACCATGTCCCGCACCGCCCGCCGCTTCGCCGCTGTCGCCGCCGCCCTCGCCGCCCTCTGCGCCGCCGCCGTCACCGCCACTGTGGCGCCCGCCCCCGCCGAAGGCGCCCACATCAGCGCCAGCATCAACGGGGACGCGCTCCCGGCGGACGCCGACGGCAGCATCAACTGGGACTAGCCGACGTGCGCATCGTCCGGGCCGCCCTCTCGGGCCCGCGCCAGGACCCCGGCCACCCCGACGCGCTCGCGCTCCTCTCCGACCTGATCTGGGCCCACGCCGAGGCCGCCCACGGGCTCGAACACGTACGGGCCAAGCCGGCCGGCCGAGGCGTCGACCTCTACCTCTTCCTGCGGGCCGTCTCCGAGACCGCCGCGCTGGACCAGGCCCGCGCGCTTCTCGACGGCGTCCGAGCTCCCCTGCGCGCCCACGGCTACCGCACCGCCGAGCCGCGTCACTGACGCCCTCCCACGAAGGAACACCGTGAACACCACCCTCCGCCGGGCCGCCCGCACGACCGCGGTCGCCGCCCTGTCCGGCGCCCTCGGAGCCGGACTGCTCACCGCCGCGGCCGTCGCCGCCGCCCCTGCGGCGACCGCCGCGACCACCTGCAGCGGGACCGCCTCCCTCTACGGTGTCCTCCCCGACGGCCGGCTCACCTTCAGCACCATCACACCCGCCACCGGCGACCTGAAGAAGGTGCTGGTCGGCGCCGACCTGGGCTTCGAGCCCAGGACGATGGCCACCCTGAACTTCAACACGATCCTCGTCACGTCTACGGCCGGCGCCCTCTACCGCCTCGACGTGCTCACCAACAACACCTCCCTCGTCCTGGAACGCCCGCCCGTCAAGCTCTTCGACAGCGGCTGGACCCACGACAAGCTCACCTACGACGGCCACGGCCACCTCTACGGGACGGCCGGGGGCCTGCTGATCCAGTACCTGGTCTCGCAGCCCAAGCCGACCGGCTCGGCGCACATCGGGCAGCGCAAGGAGATCGGCAGCGGCTTCGTCCTGAAGACCCTCACCGCCGCCGGGGACGACCGGCTCCTGGCCACCACCGCGGCCGGCGCCCTCTACTCGTACACGATCAACAGCGATGGCAGCTGGGATCGCGACGACCTCAAGGCCTCGGGCTGGTCGGCCTTCGACCAGGTCGTCTCACCCGGCGGCGGCCTCTACTACGGCCGGATCGCCAGCACCGGCGCCATGTACTGGTACAAGGACGCCAATCCGGCCGACGGCTCCGGCGCCGACATCGCCTACCACAACGAGACGCCCGTCAACACGGGCGGCTGGACGCAACAGTTGCTCTCTGCCCAGCCGGCGACCTTCAGCTGCACCACCACCGCGGACCCCCTCGACGGCCGGGACATCCCCGCGGTGAAGGCGGCCGGACGCGACCTGATGAACAAGCACGACGGCGGCGCCTGGAACAGCTCCGCCCAGTGGAACTGCCTGGAGCAGCTCTGGGACAAGGAGAGCGGCTGGCGTTACTGGGCCGACAACCCGAACTCCACCGCCTACGGCATCCCGCAGGCCCTGCCCGGCTCCAAGATGGACGCCTTCGGCGACGACTGGCGCACCAACCCCGTGACGCAGATCAAGTGGGGCCTGTCCTACATCGACGGCCGGTACGGCACGCCCTGCGGCGCCTGGACCCACTTCCAGAACAACAACTGGTACTGAGCCGCGGCCCCTCCCGCGCCCGCGCCGTACCCCTCCACCTCACGACCTCCCCGGCCCGACGCGCGTGCGTCAGGGCTGCCCGAAAACCGGAGACACCGATGCTCTCGACGTCCCTCAAGCGCCGCCTCGCCGCCACCCTCGCCGTCGGCGCCACCACCCTCGGCCTGGTCACCGTGTCCTCGGCGCCCGCCCAGGCCGCCGCCATCTGCGGCGGCGACGTGTCCGTGTACGGCACCCTCCCGGACGGCCGCCTCACCTACACGGCGATATCCCCGAACACCGGGGACCGCGTGAAGACGCTGATCGGCGCGGACCTCGGCTTCACCCCCAAGGCGATGGCCACCCTCAACTTCAACACCGTCCTGGTGACCTCGACGGCCGGCGAGCTGTACCGCGTCGACATCCAGACCAACGGCAACGCCCTCGCCCTGGCCGGCGTCACGAAGATCTGGGACAGCGGCTGGACCTTCGACAAGATGACCTACGACGGCGCGGGCCACCTCTACGGCACCGTCGGCGGCCAGCTCCACCGGTACAACGTTTCCCAGGCCAAGCCCAGCGGGCCCGCCCACATCGCCAAGCACGTCGTCATCGACGAGGGCTTCGTCCTGAAGACCCTCGCCGCGGCCGGCGACGACGTCCTCGTCGCCAGCACCGCCGACGGGCGGCTGCTGTCCTACCAGATCAACGGCGTCGGGGACTGGGAGAGCGCGGAGCTCAAGGGCAGCGGCTGGTCGGCGGTCGACAGCCTGGTCTCGCCCGGCGGCGGCCTCTACTACGGCCGGACGAACGGCGGTATGTACTGGTACCACGACGCCGACCCCACCGACGGCAAGGGCGACGACATCGCCTACCACCCCGGCGACCCGGTCGACGCGAGCGGCTGGACCCAGACCCTGCTCTCCGCTTTCGCGGGCGACTGCACCTACCGTCCGCCGGCCCCGCCGACCCCCACCCCCTCCACCAAGGGCGGCCAGATCGCCCGTAGCGAGATCATGAGCCGCGCCCTGAACTGGCTCGGCCGGGACATCCCCTACAGCCAGAGCGCGTACGCCTCCGACCCGGACGGCGACCACACCTACCGCACCGACTGCTCGGGCTTCATCTCGATGGCCTGGCACGCCTCCACCAGCTACACCACCGCCAGCCTGCCGAGCGTCAGCGCCACCATCTCCAAGTCCGACCTGCAGCCCGGCGACGCGCTGAACACCTCGGACGGGCACGTGGTGCTCTTCGAGAAGTGGATCGACAAGGGTGCCGGAAAGTTCTCCTACATCCACGAGTCCAACCCGAACGACGACATGATGCGTGGCCAGGACTACCTCAACGGCGGTAGCGACGGACGTATCGCCGGCCACGCCGCGTCCGGCTACGTCGCCCTGCGCTACGACAAGACCATCAGCGGCTGACGCAGCCGCAGGAAGGCCGGACCGCCCTCGGACGGTCCGGCCCACCGGCGCGTTCGGAGCGGGTCGGTCACGCTGCCCGTCAGACCAGGGGGTGCTGGGCCGGCTCGTCGGGCAGGGCGGGGGCCGCCGCCCCCACCCGGCGCCCGATCATGCGGGCGATCACATCCGGGGTCACCGCGCGGGAGTACAGCCAGCCCTGCCCGGTGTCGCAGCCCACGCGGCGCAGCCGGGCCGCCTGCCCGGCCGTCTCCACGCACTCCGCGGTCACCGTGAGGCCCAGCCGGTGGGCGAGCTGGACCAGGGCTTCGACGATGGTCTCGTCGGCCGGGTTCGGGTGCGCGCCCTCGTCGTAGCGGAAGCCGCGTACGAAGGAGCCGTCCAGCTTCAGCACCGAGACCGGCAGCCGGCTGAGGTAGGCCAGGTTCGAGTAGCCGGTGCCGAAGTCGTCGATGGCGATGCGCACCCCCATGTCGCTCAGCGCCTGGAGCGCCTGGAGCGGCCGTCCGGCCGAGCCCATCACCGCCGACTCGGTCAGCTCCAGCTGGAGCAGCTGTGGGGCCAGGCCCGTCTCGGCCAGGATCTCCGCGACGTCGCCCACCAGGTCCGAGTCCCACACCTGCCGCACGGCGACGTTGACGGACACGAAGACCGGGGCGTCGCTCGGCTGTTCGATCTGCCAGCGGCGTGCCTGCCGGCATGCCGTCCGCAGGACCCACTGGCCCAACTGGACGATGGAACCGTCCTCCTCGGCGATGCCGATGAACCGATTCGGCGTCAGCGTGCCGAACTGCGGGTGCCGCCAGCGCACCAGGGCCTCGACACCGCGCAGCGCACCGCTCTCCAGGTCCACCAGCGGCTGGTACTCCAGGGCGAACTCGCCCCGTTCCACGGCCGGCCGGAGCGTCGAGGACAGCGCCTGCCGAGTCATGCGGTGCGCGTTGCGCTCCGGGTCGAAGAGGGTCCAGCGGGCTTTGCCGTCCGCCTTGGCCCAGTACAGGGTCGTGTCGGCGGCCTGCATCAGCCCGGTCGCCGAGGTCCCGTCCGTGGCCCGCTCGACCACGCCGATGGAGGCGGAGACCGACAGCCGCTGTCCGGCCAGGTCGAACGGCTCCTGCACGGCCGTCAACACGCTGCGCGCCAGGTCCGCGAGCTGCTCGGTGCCGGTGGAGTCCTCCACGAGCACGGCGAACTCGTCCCCGCCGAGCCGTGCTACCAAGTGCCCGCCCGTGCGCCCGTAGCCGGACTGGTCCGCGCACTGGGTGAGGCGGGAGGCGACGGCCGTCAGCAGCCGGTCGCCGACGCGGTGGCCGAGAGTGTCGTTGACGGCCTTGAAGCCGTCGAGGTCCAGGTAGCACAGGCCGATCCGGCCGGTGCCGCCGCCGTGGTCGTACGTGGAGGCCTCCAGGGCTGCGGAGAGCCGCTCGAAGAACAGCGCCCGGTTGGGCAGCCGCGTGACCGGGTCGTGCATCTGGAGGTGCCGCAGCCGGGCCTGGAGGTCGCGCCGGTCGCTGATGTCGGAGACGGACAGCAGGACGTTCCCGGTGCCGGGTACGGGCCCCAGGGTGACCTCGGTCCACAGCGAGTGCCCGTCGGGGTGCTTGAGGCGGCGGGTGCAGCGCAGCCGGGCCTGGCGGCCGCGCAGGACCTCCTGGTACGCGGCCCAGGTGCGGGCCTCCGCGGCCAGGTCCACCAGGTCGGCGGCGGACCGGTGGACGAGCAGGTGCGGTTCGCTGCCCAGCAGGCAGGCAAAGGCCTGATTGGCCGTCACCACGTAGCCCTCGCGGTCCACGACGGCCATGGGGAGGTGCGCCGCGTTGAAGGCGGCCCGGTAGTCGCGCAGTTCGGACTCGGCGCGATGAGGCGCCGACGGAACCGACGGCAGTACCGGCACTGATGGGTGACGCTCCGTAGTGGCCGATCGGATGCTGTCGGCCGCCGAACCGGTTCCTTCTGAGGTTCCGCTCACCGTTGGCCCCGCAGTGTTCGTGAGTGTCCGTGCAGGAAAGTGTGCCGATCATAGAGGCTGCCGGGAGGCCCTATCCAGCGGCGTCACCGGATGAGACGCGGCGGTTCGGCGTGATGACGGATCGTCGGACCGGGACCGCCTGATCGATTCCGTGCGGCTCTGAGCGGGTCGCGCCCCCTCCTGATCTCTGGTGATCGGTCGTGACGTTCTGTAGGTGGTGGCGTGAAGTCCGGGGGTCACCGGCTTGCCGTACTGCTCACTCGTGTGGGGCAGCGGAACAGGGCATAAGTAAGACAATCGCCTCAAGGTGGCTAAAAAGGAATGAATCCACCACCGGAGGTCGATGTGACGCGACAGCAGACACCCGGGGGAGTGGACCGCTCTCGCGTCCGAAGTACCGCCGCGGCGCTCACTTCCCTGACGGCGCTCGCCGCCATGTCGCTCGTCGCGGGTCCCGCGGTGGCCGATTCCGGCGCCGGGCCCTGCGCCCTGACCCGCACGGCGGCGCACCACTCCCTGGGGCTGGACTCCTGGAACGGCTCCTACCCCAAGCCCGAACGCACCCTCGACGCGGTGATGGTCTTCCTCTCCTTCCCTGATCACCGGGACACCCTGACGCCCGAGCTGCTCACCCGCGACTACTTCCCCGCCACCAGCGACTTCTTCGAGCAGGCCTCCTACGGCCGGTTCCGCCTGGTCCCGCACCCGCAGAAGGAGTGGATCCAGATGCCGCTCCCGTCCACCGCGTACGGCATAAAGCGTGACTGGGCCCCCGGCGACCGGGCCGCCTACCTGCGCGATGCGGTCGCCGCGGCCGACCCCCGGGTGGACTTCGCCCAGTACGACATCGTCTACTTCGTCGCCGACCCCGACGCCCCCGGGGTGGACTCCGACGCCACGAAGGTCGTGAACTTCGACCGCCCGATCATCGCGGACGGTGCGGAGCTGCGCCGGATCGTCACCGTCTTCGAGCGCCACCCGCCGGACCGCAACGTACTCGCGCATGAGACCGGCCACGTCTTCGACCTGCCGGACCTCTACCACCGCCCCACCGACGGCAAGGGCGACTGGGACACCTACGTCGGCGACTGGGACGTCATGGGCAGCCAGTTCGGGATGTCCCCGGACCTCTTCGCCTGGCACAAGTGGAAGCTGGGCTGGCTGGACGCCTCCCAGGTGGACTGTGTGCAGTCGGGCTCGTCGCTGCACACCCTGCAGCCGCTCGGGCAGGCACCGCCCAGCGGCGGCACGGGCGGGACCCGGCTCGCGGTCATCCGGACGGGGCCGGGCAGCGCGATCGCCGTCGAGGCCCGGGGCTCGTCCGGCAACGACGGCGGCACCTGCACCGAAGGCGTCCTTGTCTACCGGGTGCGCAACGAAGCGGCCTCCGGTGGCGGCCCCATCGAGGTGCTGGACGCGCACCCGCAGACAGAGGCGTGCTGGGACCGTTCGGTCTACCCGCCGCTGGCCGACGCCCCGCTGGAGGTGGGCGAGACGTACACGGTGCCGGGGGAGCGGATCACCATCGAGGTGGCCGACCGCACCAGGTCCGGCGCGTACACGGTGAAGATCACGACATGACGAAGAAGGCCCCCCACGCGCGTGGGGGGCCTTCTTCCGTCTGTGCGCCGCCAGGGACTCGAACCCCGGACCCGCTGATTAAGAGTCAGCTGCTCTAACCAACTGAGCTAGCGGCGCTTGCTGACGAGGAAGACATTAGCAGGAGGATCGGCGGAACGAAAAATCGATATCCCCAGGTCCCGTCGGTGCGGCGGTGCGGGCCGCCCGTACGAAGGCCCAGAGCAGGGCCTCGGGCCCGGGGAGCCAGGGTTCCCGGACGTCGGGGGCTGCGAGCCAGCGCGACCCGCCGGGGCCGGAGGCGAGCGGCGGGACGGTGACGGCGTCGCCGCGGCCGTGGCACAGCGGCGCCGGGGCGCGGCGTGAGGCCCCCCACTCCTCCCACGCCAGCAGGGCGGGCAGCCGGGGTGCGGTGCCGGGGGTGGCGAAGAGCAGCATCCGACCGCGGTGCACGGCGACCGGGCCGGAGCCGGGCCCCTCGGCCCGGAGCAGGTCCAGGACGCGGCGCCCGAGCAGCACCGGGACGTTGACGACATCGAAGGCGCGCCCGCAGGGCAGCGTGGCCGGCAGCCCCGGCCGGGCCTGCCACAGGGCGAGGGTGCGGCGGGGCTGTGCGGAGGCCGAGGCGAGCCAGGCGGCCCCCTGCGCGGTGACGTGCGGGGCGGGCGTGGTGCGCGGGCGCTCGCCGGGCGCGTGGAGGGCGGTGCATCCGTGGGCCGTCGTCAGCGTCGTCATATGCCAAGGTCTACCTGCCGTAGCGGGTCGAACCCGCGGAGTTACCGAAAGCCGGGACGGGGCGGGCGGGTAGGCGGTACATTGCCCCCGCATATGCCGGATGCGGGGTGTCCGGCCGCGCGGGCGGCCGGCCGTGCCGCCATCAGGCCAGGTCGGCGCGGCCACGCTGCAGGGTCTCGCCGAACTCGATCATCTTGAGGGCGTAGTCCTCGGTCCACTCCGCCCGCTCGGCGATGGCTCCCGGGGTGAGCCGGTCGAACCGCCGGGGGTCCGCCAGCTGCGCGGCGGCCAGCGCCTGGAACTCCACCGCCCGCTCCTGCGCCGCCCGGAAGGCCAGCGTCAGCTCGGTCGCACGGGTCAGCAGTTCGCGCGGGTCCTCGATCGACTCCAGGTCGAAGAAGTGCTCCGGATCCGCCACGGCCTCCGAGGGTTCGAAGAGCAGCGGCGCCGGCCGCAGCCGTCGCTCGGTCCGCTCGGGCTCTGCCATTCCTGTCCTCCTGCTGCGCGTGCGAAATCCTTCCGGGCCACCGTCCATTGTCCAGCGCCCCGCAAGGGTGCGCGCCGACGGGTTGGAACGCCCGTACGGCCGGTGAGGTGCGCGAGTAGCCGGGCGGGTCCCGTGGCGGGGGAGTCGATCAGGTGATCGGCCGTCAGTCGTTGGCGGCCCGCGCCCGCCCCGCCCGGCGGTCCGCTCAGGCGGTGACGGCCTCGGCCGTGAGCTCCGCCTCGCGCCCGGCCGCCAGGGCGGCCACGTCGGCCAGTACCGCTGCCAGCTCGCCGGAGAGGGCCTCGGGGGCCTCGAAGCCCTCGGCGCCGATCAGCTTGGGGATGCCCGGGACCGCGACGGAGTGCTCGGCGGGCAGCATGCCGAGGCGGGTCAGGATCGGGAGCAGCATCTCGGCGGCCGGGGCGCCGCCGGTGGGGCCGGCGCTGTAGCTGACGATGCCGACCGGCTTGCCCTTCCACTCCTCGTAGAGGAAGTCGATGGCGTTCTTGAAGGGCGCGGTGAAGCCGCCGTTGTACATCGGCAGGACGAAGAGGAAGGCGTCGGCGGAGTCGACCAGGGCGCTCCAGTCGCGGGTGTGCTGGTGGGCGTAGTTCCCGGTGGAGGCGTACTCCGGCTCGTCCAGGAAGGGCAGTGCGATCTCGGCGAGGTCGACGGGGGTGACCTCGAAGCCGCCGTGGTCGCGGGCCTGGGCGGTGACCCACTGGGCGAGCGGGCGGCCGGAGGAGGTGGGGCGGGTGGCGGCGGAGACGACGTGCAGGCGGGTCATGGGGGCGACTCCCGGTCGATGAGTTGTTGATGTGTCATCTATCAAAGCGTTATATGAGTGACGTGTCAACCAGGTAGATGATGTGTCATCGATCTGGCTACAGTGGAATGCATGACCCCCGCATCCGAGCCCCGCTGGCTCACCGAGGCCGAGCAGGACGCCTGGTACGCCTGGCGGCGGATGTTCCCGCTGGTCGACGCGGAGATCGCGCGCGACCTCAACCAGGACAGCGGGCTGTCGGAAGCCGACTACGACGTGCTGTCCGTGCTCGGCTCCACCGACGGCCGCCGCATGCGCATCAGCGCACTGGCCGAGCTGATGCAGTGGTCCCGCAGCCGGCTCTCCCACCAGCTCACCCGCATGGAACAGCGTGGCCTCGTCCGCCGCGAGGACGTCGCGACCGACGGCCGCGGCGCGGAGGTGGTCCTCACCGACACCGGGGTGGCCGCGATCACCGACGCCGCACCACTCCACGTCGAATCGGTGCGCCGCCACCTGATCGACGTCCTGACCCCGCAGCAGCTGCAGGCCCTGGCCGAGGTGGGCGAAGTGCTCCGGCGCCGCTTCGGCGCCCACCGCAAGGCCGGGGGCTGAAGCGGAGCGCCCCGACCCCCTACGGCCGCCAGGACACCCGGTGCTCCGCCAGGTGCGCCAGGACGGAGTGGTTGGCCTCCCAGCCGTCCGGGAACTTCATTGTCACGCCCAGCTGCACCGGCTCGGTCGACGGATGGTCGTCCAGCAGCTCCGCTATGCCCGCCCGGGCCACCACCACGCAGGCGTGCCGGTGTCGGGAGGCCAGCACGCACAGCCGGCCCGTCTCCAGATGGAAGGCGGTCGCGTCCGGGCGCCCCGACAGCGGGTGCAGCACCACGGTGAGGTCGTACTCGCGGCCCTGCAGCCGGTTCGCCGTGTCCACCGTGACCCCGCCGACCCCGAGGGCGGCCAGCGCCGCACGGACCGCCGCCGCCTGGTCGCGGTGTGCCGTACCGACCGCGATCCGGTCGGCCGTCAGCGGCACCGGCCCCGCGGACTGCTCGTCGGAGGTCACCGCCCCGCGGTCCAGGACCCGGCGCACCACCCGGGCCACCGCGCCGACCGCCTCCGGATCGGTGCGCGGCGTGTGCCGCGCCGGCAGCTCCAGCAGGCCCCAGCCCGCCTCGGCGGCCTCGTCCAGCACCCGGTCCGGGCCCGACCCGTCCGAGGGCACCCCGTACGAGAGCTTCCGATCGCCCGGCCCCGTACCGCTGCGGAACTGCGTGTACGGGTAGAAGGCGCGCGAGACCAGCGGCGCCGCCGTCGCCGGGAGCCGCCAGGACACCGGCAGCCGGTGCTGCGGCAGCTGCGGGTTGTGCGCGAGCAGCGTGCTCACCGCAGACGCCGACGGGTCGTAGGACAGCCCCGCCCACTGCTCCGCGCCCACCACGCTGAACGGGTCCAGCTGCCCCGGGTCGCCCACGAACAGCGCCCGCTCGAACAGCCCGGCCACGGCCAGCAGAGCGTCGGAGCGCATCTGGTACGCCTCGTCGACGATCGCGTGCTGCCACGGCTCGACGTCCTTCACGAACGCCCACTTCGCGGCCGTGGAGAGGGTGATCGGTAGTTCCGCGAGGTCCCCCGGCCTGGCCGAGAGGGTCACCGACGGCAGCTCCCGCAGCGCCGGGTCGTAGGAGTCGCCCTCGCTGCTGTGCAGCCGGCCGACCTTCAACTCCGGGTCCTTCTCGGCCAGCCGCAGCACCAGGTCGTCGACCTGCGCGTTCGTCTGCGCCACCACCATCAGCCGGCGGCCGGCCGCGGCCAGCTCCCGGGACGCCCGGACGACGAGCGTGGACTTCCCGGCGCCGGGCGGGGAGTCGACCACGACACCCCGCTCGGTCCCGTGCAGGGTGTCGTGCAGGATCGCGGCGGTCGCCCGGGCGGCCGCCGCACCCGGATCGAAGGCGGCGGGCGCGGACACGGGAGTCACAGGATGTCCTCCTCGGTGACGGCGTCGGGCAGGTGGAGGGCGGCCCCGGACCCCGGCGGACCACCGTGGGTCCACGGCGTCCGCTCCGGGTCCGGGAGCTTCGGGCCGCCGCGCGCGTCGTGCTCGAAGAGCGTCCAGCACACGCGGTCCCCCTCCTCCGGTACGGAACCCGGCTCCGGGTCCCGGCCGCGTCCCATCTTGTCGAGGAGCCGCAGCACCACCTGCCCGTCCTCTTCGAAACGGACGAACCGTGCGCTCTGCGACCGTCCGTCCCCGTCCAGCACGCGGTACACGGTCGCACCGCCGCCGTCCGCGAGCTGCGGCCGGTCCTGCGAGGACACCGTCACCAGCGGCCGCGGACTGGGCCGCTTCGACTCCGTCCACTCCATCACGACCTCGGTGACCTCGCCCTCGAAGGCCTCGCCCGCAAGCCGCCGGCCCGCCATGACCAGGGGGTCGTCCAGCGCCTCCTGAGCGTCCAGCCGCACCTGCTCGGTCTCCCGCGTGGCCAGCTTCTGGGCCGCCGTCACCGCGTCGTCGCGGCGCGGCTGCGGCGGCTCGCCGGCCCGTACGCGGTCCCGGTGGCCGGTGTACGACCAGCGGTCGCGCGTCCAGCGCTCCTCCGCCCGCTCGCCCGGCGGCAGGGCGCGGGCCAGGCCGATCGCGGCCCAGGTGGCCCGCCAGGTGCTCGACATCTGCTCCACGACCAGCCGACGCACCGCGCGCTCGGCCTCGCGCACCGCGCGGTCGTCCTCCCCGGGCCCTGCCGCCAGGACCGCGCGCGCCGCGTCGTAGCGGGCGATGGCCGGCGCGAGCAGCTTGTTGTCGAAGGCCGGGTCGGTGGCCGGACCGGCCGGCGGGCACAGCAACTGCCCGTGCCCGTCGCGGCCCAGCTCGGCGCGCAGGGCCGCCTCGGCACCCGACCCGCCCGCGGGCGGGTCGATCCAGGCCAGGAGTGCGCCCAGGTGCTGGTCCTCCAGATTGCTCTGGCCCGTCGCCCAGTGCCGGGACAGCAGGTCCGTCGCCGACAGCAGCATCGAGGATCCGGGCACTCGGGCCCGCTCGCCCAGGTGCGTGAACCAGCGGCCCAGCAGCGGCACCCGCGACGGCGCCGGATGGGGATGGTCCGGATCCTCCTCGGCGGTGCGCCTGAAGCGCATCGACCGCCCGAGCAGCCGCACGTACTCGATGCCCGCCCGGCTCGGCACGATCAGCTGCGGGGCGTCCACGCACAGCTCGGTCTCGACCTTCACCCGCTTGCCCGTCTCCGGGTCGGTCTCGCTCCGCTCGGCCGGCTCCACGTCGTCGGCGTGCGCCTCGATGTGCGCCAGCACGTGGACCGCGAGGTCCGCGAGGAACGCCCAGCGCAGGTCCCGGTCGCGGGGCTGGGGTATCACGAAGACCCGAGGCTCGTCCGGATCGGTGCCGACCATCGCGCCCAGCGGCGCTCCGGCCTCGCCGGCCGTGGTCAGCGGCACGAAGACCAACGGCTTGTCGCTCAGGTGGCGGTGGCGCACGGTCGCGAGCGGCTGCGCGCGGCCGGCGCGGACGGCCTCCAGCCGGGCCAGGGTGCTCAGCAGGGGCATTCCGGGCTCTCCGGGACGTGCGGGCGGGGCAGGGCGGCGGACCGTTCCAGCGCCTCGGCGCGCAGCGTGGCCGCGCGGTGCAGGGCGGCGGCGGTGGGGTCCTCGGTGCAGCCGGCGCCGGCGGCGGCCGCAAGGGCCTCCTCGACGGTGGTCAGCGCGCCCAGCTCGCCCCGTACGGAACGGCCCAGGGCCGTCACCTCGCCGGCGGCGCGGGCCCGCTCCCGGCAGTGGAACGCCAGCTCGCAGGCGGCCAGGCACTCGGGCGCGTAGGCGGCGTCCACCGCCGACACCGCCTCGGCCAGCTCCTCGGCGGGCCGCTCCGGGTCGAAACTGAGCCCCTCGGGCAGTGCGGCGGCCAGCTCGTCGACCCGGGTCAGCCGGTCCAACTGGCGGCGGGTCACGGAGCGCTCGCGGCGGATGTCGACGGGAGCGGCGGTGGGCAGGTTGGAGAAGTCCTTCGGGCAGACCAGCAGCACGCTGTGGCCGACCTCGGCACCGGCCAGCTTCCCGGCGATCCGCTCCAGGGCCAGGACGTAGACGGCGGCCTGGCGGGCCGCCGCGCCCACCTTCGCGGCGTCCGCGGCCGCGTCGATCATCGGGAACGACTTGATCTCCACCACGGTCCAGCGGCCGTCGGGGTGCACCACGACGGCGTCCGGCTCCAGGTACGCCGGGGTGCCGGCCACCTCCAGGGCCAGCATCGGGTGGTCCAGCAGGGTCCAGTCCTTCGCCGAGGTGGCCTCGCGCAGGGCCAGGGCGGTCCGGGCGGCGCGGCCCTCGGGCCCGGCGGCCGTCAGGTCGGGGACGAGGGCGCCGGCGCCGGGAGGCTCGGCGGACGCGTCCAGGTGCGCGTGCACCAGCCGCAGCAGCTCGGCCCCGCCGTCCCCCTTGACCTTCGCCTCGAAGGAGTTGCCGCGGATGATGGCGAACTGCGACTGGCCGAAGGCGGCGGGCGAGCCCAGGGCCGTGGCGAGGGCGTTCTTGTCCACGCCGGCGCCGTCGAGCAGGGCGCGTCTGCCGCAGCCGGGGTTGGCGGCGAGGGCCGCGAGCGCCCGGGCGTCGAGCGGGCGGGGTGGTACGGCGGGGCCTCGCAGGCCGGCGAGCCGCTGCCGCAGCGTGGTCGGCTGCGCGGGGCTGCTGGGCGGGTAGGAGCTCACCGCGGAAGTCTCCCATCCGCCACTGACAATCGTGTGCGGAGCCGGGAAAAGGGCCGGTGGGAGAGCAGGTCGGGGGCGTGATGGATGATGGACGGACGAGGAAACGCACCGACCGGGAGATTCTCATGGCCCCCCGCATCCTGCTGGCCCGGCACGGCCAGACGGCGTGGTCCCAGCTCGGCAAGCACACCGGGCGCACGGACGTGCCGCTGCTGGAGGAGGGCAGGCAGGGCGCGAAGCTGCTCGGCGAACGCCTGGCCCGCGACCCGTGGCGGGGCCTGCCCGGCCTGCAGGTGCGCACCAGCCCGCTGGTCCGCGCGAGCGAGAGCTGCGACCTGGCGGGCTTCGGCGCGCGGGCCGAGCCGTGGGACGCGCTGCTGGAGTGGGACTACGGCGACTACGAGGGCATGACGCCGTCGGAGATACAGGCGGTCCGGCCGGGCTGGCTGATCTGGCGCGACGGCGTCCCCGGCGGCGAGTCCGTCGCGGACGTCTCGGCGCGCGCGGACGAGGTCGTGGCGTGGGCGCGCTCGGCGGAGCGGGACGTTCTCGTCTTCGCCCACGGGCACATCCTGCGCACCCTGGCCGCGCGCTGGCTGGGCTTCGACGCCTCCTTCGGCGCCCGGATCCGCCTTGAGCCGACGTCCCTGTCGGTCCTCGGCTGGGCCTACGGCGCGCCCGCGCTGGAACGCTGGAACGACACGGGCCACCTGGACGTCTAGCACCGGCTCCGCGGACCGGGCCGGCCTACGCGGAAGCGTGGCGGGCCAGGAACGCGCCCACGCGGGGGGAGCGTTGGTGGGGGACCAGGGCCGTGGCCGTCCGCGCCAGCATCGAGCGGACCCGCGTCGACTGGACCTCGGCGAGGAGGTCCAGCACCCGGCCGCCCGCCCACGCGGCCTCGTCGGGGGCGTCCGCCCGCGCCAGGTCGCCGGTCAGCTCGGCGGTGTAGAGGGCGACGTTCCGGGCGAAGTGCGGATCCTGGAGGTCGGCCGCCCGCCGCGCGTGCCGCGCCGCGCGGGCGTGTTCCCCGAGTGCCGACCAGCACCGCGCCTCCAGCGACTCCAGTTCCGCCTCACCGAAGAAGGACATCCACTCGGGGTCGGCCTCCGCGGGCCCCCGGGAGAACTCCCGGTGCGCCCGCGCCAGCGACTCCTCGCAGGCCCTGCGGTCGTCGAGTCCCGCCCATCCGCCCGCCTCCCGCAGCGCGAGCAGCGACAGCAGCCGGGGCGAGCCGAGGCCGGACGCGGCCCGCCGGCCCGCCTGGGCCGCCCGTACCGCCTCGCGCGCGCGGCCGGTGTCCCGGGCCAGGAAGGACATGTTGCTGAAGGCGTGCGCCTCCAGGCCCGCGTCCCGCGCCACCCGGGCCGTGGCCAGGGCCTCCGCGTAGTGCGAGCGGGCGTCGTCGAAGCGGCCCGAGTCATGGGCCAGCCAGCCGACCGAGACGGCCAGTTCACCGGCGCCCGCGTGCAGCCTGTCCTCGGTGGACTGCCGCGTCGCCCCGGCGTCGAGGAGGGCGTAGGCGGTGCGCAGCGGCTCGGACGCCTTGCGGTACAGGGCGTCCGCCCCGTGCCGGTCGTCCAACAGTCGGATCCGGCGTACGGCGTCCTCGACGGCGGCGGCCTCGGACTCGCCGGCGCGGGCGGGCGGCCGGCGGGAGTCGCCGAGCAGGGTGATGCCGAGCGTCGCGGCCGCCACGGTCGCGGAGCCGCCCGCCATGAACGCGCGACGCAGCACGTCGCTCTCCTTGGCACTGGAAGGGGAAGGGGAAGGGGGAGGGGGGATGGGGACGGGGACCGGGTGGGGGCCGCGGTGCGCAGAGCGCCCGCGGACGCTCTCGCGGGGGGAGAAGCCCAGGTCGGCCAGGGTCCGGCCGGGGTACATGTGGAGGAAGACCCGCTCGTAGGCGTAGTTGGGACAGCGGATCTCGCCGGACTCGACCCGGCCGATGTAGCGCGCGTCGCAGGAAACCGTTTCTCCGATCTCCTTCGCCGCCCGCCGTACCAGGGCCGCGAACTCGGCAGGGGAGTGCTGCCCGCGCAGCCGCCGGAACGTGGAGTTGGGTGAGTGGGGGAACGCCGCCATGGACGTGACCTCTCTGGCAAGGAACGCAGCGCCGGTGCGGTGGCTGGTGCCGTGGGGCCCGGCGCGCTTGAACGTACCGCCAGTGACGGGGTGTTCACACGATGTTTAGCTACAAAACGGATATCTCACCCGTGATCTGCCATGAACTGCCATCCTTTGCAGCGTCTTGGTGCCGCACCCGTTGACGTTCCCGCGCGTTGAACCCATGCGGATGCGGATCGAGGAGGGGTTCCCCTTGGTGGAGGCCGGCATGGAGAGCACTGGAACGAACACCGCGCCCGGGCCTGTGGGGGTCCCGGACCTGGACCTGGTGACCGTGCCCACGCGGCAAGGCCTGGAGGCGGTGGACATCATCCGCCGGTCCGCCGGCCGCTCCGGCCCGGTGGGACCCGTCCTGCACGACGGGTCCGGCAACACCCTCGGCTTCCTCGTCCCGCCCGGCACCGCCGACGCCTGGGACCTGCCGGGCAGCGCCTGTACGCAGTCCGACGGGCGGGGGATGCGTTTCGGCGACGCCGTCTCGCCCACCGCGGGCGCCACGGGCTGGCTGCTCCCGCCGGAGGCGGTCGGGCCGGTCACCGACCCCGAGGTGTTGCGCGCGGCGCTCGGCGAGGCGGCCCGGCTGATCGAGGCCGCGGACAACTGCCGCTGACCCCTCTCGCCGGGCCGCCGCGCACAATGGGGTGGTGGCAGGCAAGGACAGGAACAAGGGCAGGCAGCGGGGGCGCGGCGGCGCCGAGACGGTCGTCGGGCAGGTGGACGGCGGCCGGGCGGAGCTGGAGCCGGACCGGGAGCGCACAGCCGCCTGGACCCTGCTGATCGACGGTGCCCCGCAGTCGCACGTCGATCTGGACGATCCCGGGTACCTGGACTTCTCCTACCAGCGGCGGATCGGCCACCTCATCGACCTCGCCGCGCCCGCCCGCCGGCCGCTGAACGTCGTGCACCTGGGCGGCGGCGCCTTCACCCTCGCCCGCTACACCGCGGCGTCCCGCCCCCGCTCCGCCCAGCAGGTCGTGGAGATCGACTCCGCCCTGGTGGCCTTCGTACGGGAGCACCTGCCACTGGATCCGCAGGCGCGGGTCCGGGTCCGGGCGGTGGACGCCCGGGCCGGCCTGGCGAAGGTGCCGGACGGCTGGGCGGACCTGGTGATCGCGGACGTGTTCAGCGGGGCGCGCACCCCGGCGCATCTGACGAGCGCCGAGTTCCTGGACGACGTACGCCGGGCCCTGGCGCCCACCGGGTGGTACGTGGCGAACCTCGCGGACGGGCCGCCGCTGACCCACCTGCGCGGCCAGATCGCGACGGCGGCGTCCCGGTTCACCGAGCTGGCGCTGGCCGCGGACCCGGTGGTGTGGCGGGGGAAGCGCTTCGGCAACGCCGTGCTGGTGGCTGCCGACCGGGAGCTGCCCGTCGCGGAGTTCACCCGGCGCGTCGCGGGCGACCCGCATCCGGGCCGGGTCGAGTACGGCCGGGCACTGGCGGACTTCGCCGGCGGCGCGGCCCCGGTCGGGGACGCCTCCGCGGTGGCCTCCCCGCAGCCTCCTCCCTCCGTCTTCCGCTAGGGAAGAGGGCAACCCCCTTGTGCGGGCGGGACTCCTGGAAGAGGATCAGGTTCAGTTCCCGTTCCGGATCCAGCTTCAGTTCCCCTTCCTCACCCCTTATCCCCTTCCGCCTCACCTTTCAGCTTCCCCTTCCCCTTCCCCTTCCGGCGGTCGTTCGCACGGCGCGGCCTGTGAACACCATCCGGTCTGTCCTCCATGTGACGCGCTCAGGAAACGGCCGACGATGCCCGATCTCCCCGCTTCATCCGGTGCTCCGACCCCGAGCACGCCCAGTACCGCAAGCTCCGACTACACGCGCAGACTCGCCCGTCTGGAGCGGTCCGGGCTCAAGCGGCTGCTGCCCACGCAGGCCCCCTACCGGTGGCACCTCCAGCGGCTCCGGCTGGGCCGGGTGCTCGACGTCGGCTGCGGGCTGGGGCGCAACCTGCTCAACTGCGGACCCGACAGCGTCGGCGTCGACCACAACCCGCACTCGGTGCGGACCTGCCGTGAGCGCGGGCTGAACGCCTACACCCCGGACGGCCTGGCCGAGGCCCCCGACTGCGGTCCCGGGTCCTTCGACAGCCTGCTGGTCGCGCACGTGCTGGAGCACGTCGAGGAGGGGACGGCGGCGAGCCTGCTGGAGCAGTACCTCCCGCTGGTCAGGCCGGGCGGCTCGGCCGTCATGATCACCCCGCAGGAGGTCGGCTTCCGCTCCGATGCCACCCACATCCGCTGGGTGGGCTTCGAGGAGCTGCGCAGCCACGCCGCGAAGGCCGGGGTGGCGGTCCGACGGACGTACTCCTTCCCCTTCCCCCGCCTGATGGGCAAGGTCTTCCCGTACAACGAGTTCGTGCTGGTGGGTACGGTCCCCGCCTGATCCTCGCAAAGGGCCGGCCCCTGCCGGTCCGGCCCTGCGCGCCGTCCACCGGTGCCCCGGCTCAGGGGTCGACGATCTCCACCATCGGCGGGTGGTCGTGCCAGGTGCAGAAGACCGACACCTCCCGGCCGTCCCGGGTGAAGGTGACCCGGATCCAGAAGTCCTGCTTCCACACCTGCATGCGCCAGCCGGCCGCCGGTGTCGCCGAGACCAGCTCGGCCGAGGAGGCGCCCAGGGAGAAGGTGACCCGGCCGCCGGAGACCGGATAGGCCCGCACCTCCCCCGCGCTCCGGCCGCCCTCCTGCTGCCCTCCGCCCGGGGAGGCCGCGGGCTTCTGCGACGGCTTGTCGGCGGAGGAACCGGCGGACGGCGACGCGGTCGGGCCGGGCGACTGGGACGGCGCGCCGGACGGGGTCCCCGACGGGGACTCCTCGGGCTGTGCCCGCCGGGTCGAGGAGGACAGCGGCTGCCCGGTCAGCGGCACCGCGAGCGGCCGGTCGTATGCCGTGCCCGACATGACGGTGTGGACGCCCCACCAGCACAGCGTCACCGCCGCCCCGGTCGCGAGCATCCATGCCGCGGCATGCACAAGTCCTCTTCGCATCAGTGCACATACTGCACCACGTGCCACAAGAGCGGCCCGACACCCCGTGCAGTCGTCCGGATGGACTACGGTGCGGCCCATGGCAAGTGTGCTCGTGGTCGAGGACGACCAGTTCGTACGTTCCGCCCTCATCCGACACCTGACCGAGGCCTCGCACACCGTGCGGAGCGTCGGCACGGCCCTGGAGGCGCTGCGCGAGGTCGCCCACCACCGCTTCGACGTGGTCATCCTCGACCTCGGCCTGCCCGACCTGGACGGGTCGGAGGCGCTGAAGATGCTGCGCGGCATCACCGACGTGCCCGTGATCATCGCCACCGCGCGCGACGACGAGGCCGAGATCGTCCGGCTGCTCAACGACGGCGCCGACGACTACCTGACCAAACCCTTCTCCGTCGAACACCTCTCCGCCCGGATGGCCGCGGTCCTGCGCCGGGCGCGGGCCGCCGCCGGGACCGAGCCGCCCTCGCGGGTCCTACGCGTCGGAGGCCTCGCCATCGACCCGCTGCGCCGCCAGGCCGAACTCGACGGGGCGGTACTGGACCTCACCCGCCGGGAGTTCGACCTGCTGGCCTTCCTCGCCGGGCGGCCCGGAGTGGTCGTGGCCCGGCGTGAACTGCTCGCCGAGGTCTGGCAGCAGTCCTACGGGGACGACCAGACCATCGACGTCCACCTGTCCTGGCTGCGCCGCAAACTCGGCGAGACCGCGGCCCGGCCGCGCTACCTGCACACCCTGCGCGGGGTCGGCGTGAAGCTGGAGCCACCGCAGTGATGCCGCGATGAGATGGGCCCTGGTCAAGGTGTGCCTCGCGGTCACCGCGATGGTGGTCGTGGCCTTCGCCGTACCGCTCGGGCTCGTCGTCCAGGAGATGGCGAGCGACCGGGCCTTCTCCAACGCCGAGCGGCAGGCCGCCACCATCGGCCCCACGCTGTCGATCACCACCGACCCGGCGCAGCTGAGCAAGGCCGTGGAGTCCACGCAGATGGGCGCGGCCCGACGGATGGCCGTCCACGTGCCCGCGATCGGCGACAGCCCGCCGGTGAGTATCGGCAAGGGCCGGGCCGGGGAGCGCGCGGTCGCGGAGACCCGGCGGATGGGGCGGGCCACGACGGCCACGGTGCCCGGCGGCGGCTCCGCGCTCCTCCAGCCGACCGCGCTCGGGTCCGGGGACATCGCTGTGGTGGAGGTCTTCGTACCGGAGAGCGAGGTCAGCAATGGCGTCGCCACCGCCTGGCTGGTGCTGGCGGGCGTCGGACTGGCCCTGATCGTGGGTTCGGTCGCGGTCGCCGACCGGCTGGGCGCCCGGCTGGTCCGGCCGGCCGAACGGCTCGCGGACGCCGCGCACCAGCTGGGCGAGGGGCGGCTCGGGACGCGTGTGCCCGAGGCCGGGCCGAAGGAACTGCGCTCCGCCGCCGTCGCGTTCAACGCGATGGCGGACCAGGTGGTGGAGCTCCTCGCCAACGAGCGGGAACTGGCCGCGGACCTGTCGCACCGGCTGCGCACCCCGCTGACGGTGCTCCGGCTCAACACCGCCTCGCTCGGGGACGGTCCGGCCGCGGACCAGACCCGGGCGGCCGTGGAACAGCTGGAGCGCGAGGTCGACACGATCATCCGGACTGCCCGGGAACAGCGCCCGGCCACCGGCCTGGTCGGGGCGGGAGCGGGCTGCGACGCCTCCGAGGTGATCCGCGACCGCATGGGCTTCTGGTCGGCGCTCGCGGAGGACGAGGGCCGCGAGGTGCGGCTCGCCGGGGTGGACCGTGCGGTACGGATCCCCGTGGCCCGGCCCGAACTCGCCGCCGCCCTCGACGCCATGCTCGGCAACGTCTTCCGGCACACCCCCGAGGGCACCCCCTTCGCGGTCGACGTCCACGACGCGGGCGACGCCGTGATCGTGCTCGTCTCGGACGCGGGACCCGGCATCTCCGACCCGGACGCCGCCCTGCGCCGCGGCAACGACGGCGCCCGGGACGGGTCCACCGGCCTCGGGCTGGACATCGTGCGCCGGGTCGCGGAATCGACCGGCGGCGACGTGCGGCTGGGCCGCTCGGTGCTCGGCGGCACCGAGGTCCGCGTGTGGATCGGCCTGGACGGGCGGAGCACGGGCGGCCCGGGCGCGGGGCGGCCCGGCCGCGGCCGACGCGGCAACCGACGTAACCGGGGGCGCGCCACGCCGTGACCGGGGGCGCGCCTAGCAGGCAGGATGTCCTGATCTCGGTACGGTCCGCGGCATGGACACCCTCATCTTCGGCGGGCTCCTCGCCACGCTGGTCGCCATGTACCGGGAGACGTCCCGGATGGTCGTGCTCGGGGCGTGGTGGGCCGTGCTCGTCGCCGTCACCCTGCTGATGGCACACCACATCACCGGCAGCCTGGCCCTGACACTGAGCTGGTGACCATGGCGACGATCGAGACCCTCGTCCCGGAGACCGCGCCCGAGAGCCCGCCGCTGGGCAAGGTCCAGTACTGGTTCGCCTGCCTCTTCGCCGTCGGCTGGACGGGCGTGGTGGGCGCCGGCCTCGTGCACCAGTTCGTGCAGGGGGAGCACCCGTGCCCGCTCTGCGTGGTGCAGCGCATGTTCATGTTGCTGGCGGCGCTGGGAGCGGCGTACATCATTCGCACGGCGCTGCACCGCGGCTCGGTGACGGGCCGGCACTACATGACGGGCTGGGGCCTGACCCTGATCGCGCTCGTCGGAGGCTCCGTCGCGGCCTGGCGACAGACGACGCTCCACATCCTGCCGGGCGACAAGGGGTACGGGGGCGAGGTGTTCGGCCTCCACCTGTACGTGTGGGCGCTGATCCTCTTCCAGGCCTCCGCGCTCGTCGTCGGCATCGCCCTGGCGACCGCGCACACGACGGCGGATCGCGGCGTCCCGGCGACCGGGCCGGGCCCGCTGCGCACGGCGGGGCTGTTCGCGCTGTGGTTCCTGGGCGTGGTCATCGCCGTGAACCTGCTGGTCGTCTTCGCGGAGGAGGGCTACCACTGGTTCCTGCCGGACGATCCGAACGGGTACCGGTTCTTCTCCGACCTCGGGATGTCGGACTAGGGCACGACCCGGAAGACCGGAAGGGACGCGCGCCGCGGCGCCCCCCCACCGAACGGAAGGAAGCGACAGATGCGCTACGCAGTCCTCGGCACCGGCATCGTCGGCCGCACCGTGGCCGCCCGGCTCGCATCCCTGGGCCACCAGGTGGTCATCGGAACCCGGGACCCCGGGGCGACCCTCGGCCGGGCCGAGTACGCGGACTGGCAGGAGGCACACCCCGGCGTGGGGCTGGCCGGCTTCGCCGAGGCGGCCCGGGACCGCGAGGTGCTGGTCAACGCCACGAGCGGGCGGGGCAGCGTCGCCGCACTGACGGCGGCGGACGCCGCCCGCCCGGCGGGCAGGGTCCTGATCGACATCGCGAATCCGCTGGACTTCTCGGGCGGCTTCCCGCCGGTCCTGGACCCGGTGAACGACGACAGCCTCGGCGAGCTGATCCAACGGACCTTCCCCGGGCTGCGCGTGGTCAAGACGCTGAACACGATGAACTGCCGGATCATGGTGGACCCGGCGCGGGTCGCCGGAGAGCACCACGTCTTCGTCTCCGGCGAGGACGCGGACGCCAAGGCGACGGTGCGCGAGCTGCTCCACTCCTTCGGCTGGCCGGAGGCGAGCGTCCTGGACCTCGGCGGCATCGAGACGGCCCGGGGCACGGAGATGCTGCTGCCGGTCTGGCTCCGGCTGATGGGCGCACTCGGCCACACGGACTTCAACTTCCACATCCAGGGCGCCTGACGGGGCGGCGGGACGAGGCCGGTCCGCTGGCCGGCCGCGCCGGGACCGGCCACCGGGGGGTGCGTCCGGACCGGACACCCCCGGTGGGCCGTGGAACCCGCCGGCTACATGACCCCCTTGCGGGCCAGCCGGGCGTACCAGTGGGCGCTGGAGCGCGGTGTGCGGACCTGGGTGTCGTAGTCGACGTGGACGATGCCGAAGCGCTTGCTGTATCCGTAGGACCACTCGAAGTTGTCCAGTAGCGACCAGAGGAAGTAGCCCTCCACCGGGGCCCCGTCCGACAGCGCGCGGTGGACGGCGGCGAGGTGGGCCTCCAGGTAGGCGATGCGCTGCGGGTCGTCCAGGTCCGGGGCGTAGGCCGCACCGTTCTCCGTGACCATCAGTGGCAGGCCGGGTGCCTCGCGGGTGAACCGCATCAGCAGGTCGTAGAGGCCGGTCGGGTCGATCGACCAGCCCATGTCGGTCTGGTCGCCCGGGGGCTGGTGGAAGGCCACCGCGTCCGCGCCGGGCCACGGGGAGTGGGACGCGGCGCCGTGGCCGTCGGCGCGCGGGCCGCCCCCGTCCGGGGCGGCGGACACCACCGCCGGCGTGTAGTAGTTCACGCCGAGGAAGTCCGGCGGCCGGTGGATCAGCGCCTCGTCGCCGGTGCGGACGAACGACCAGTCCGTCAGGGAGGCGGTGTCCGTGAGCAGGTCCTGGGGGTAGGCGCCGTGCAGCAGCGGCCCGGTGAAGATCCGGTTGGCCAGTGCGTCGATGCGGCGGGCGGCGTCCAGATCGGCCGCCGAGCCGGTCAGCGGCCTTACCGCGCTGGGGTTGAGGGCGATGCCGACCCGGGTCCGGCCCGGGAGGGCCGCCGCGGCCATGCCGTGGGCCAGGTTGAGGTGGTGGGCGGCGCGCAGCGAGTCGGCGGCGGAGGTGCGGCCGGGGGCGTGCACTCCGGAGGCGTAGCCGAGGAAGGCGCTGCACCAGGGCTCGTTGAGGGTGGTCCAGAGCTCCACGCGGTCGGCGAGCGCGTCGGAGACCTGCTCCGCGTACCGGGCGAAGGCGTAGGCCGTCTCGCGCTCGGGCCAGCCGCCGGCATCCTCCAGCTCCTGCGGGAGGTCCCAGTGGTAGAGGGTCACGCACGGCCGGATGCCGTGGGTGAGGAGCTCGTCGACGAGCCTGTCGTAGAAGCCGGTGCCGCCGGCCAGGACGCGCGGCCAGGACACCGAGAACCGGTAGGAGCCCAGGCCCAGTTCGGCCATGAGGGCGACGTCCTCGCGCCACAGCCGGTGGTGGTCGACCGCGACGTCGCCGGTGTGGCCGCCGTACACCTTGCCCGGAGTGCGGCAGAAGGTGTCCCAGATGGAGGGCCCGCGCAGTGCGGCCGCGCCCTCGATCTGGAAGGCGGCCGTGGCCGTGCCCCACAAGAACCCGTCGGGGAAGCGGAGCTGCTCCCCGCCCGGATCCGTTGCGTTCGACGTGCGGTCCGTGCGGTCCGTGCGGTCCGTGTGCGCCGGGGTGTCAGTCATCCCTTTACCGCTCCCTGCATGATGCCGCCGACGATCTGGCGGCCGAAGACGAGGAACACCACAAGCAGCGGGAGCGTGCCGAGCAGCGCACCCGCCATGATCACGGACTGGTCGGGGATGTATCCCCGGCCGAGTCCGGTCAGGGCCACCTGTACCGTCGGGCTGCCGTTCTGGGTCAGTGCGACGATGGGCCAGAAGAAGTCGTTCCAGGCCATGACGAAGGTCAGCATCCCCAGCACCGCCATGGCCGGGCGGGCCGCGGGGAAGACCACGTGCCACACGACCCGGAGGGAACTGGCACCGTCCGTGCGGGCCGCTTCCACCAGCTCCGTCGGCAGCGCGTGCACCAGGTACTGGCGCATGAAGAACACGCCGAAGGCGCACACCAGGGAGGGCAGGACCACCGCCTGGAGCCGGTCGGTCCACGACAGCTTCGCGATCAGCATGTACAGCGGCACCACGCTCAGCTGCGGCGGGACCAGCATCGTCCCCACCACCAGCGCCATCAGCATCCGGCGTCCGCGGAAGTGCAGCTTGGCGAAGGCGAAGCCCGCCAGGGTGGAGAAGAGGACCGTCCCGATGGTGACGGTGCCCGCCACGATGACCGTGTTCAGCAGGGCGGTGCCCATGTTCGCGTCGGTCCAGGCGATCTGCAGGTTGCGTCCCAGGTTTCCGCCGAACCAGAACGGCGGCGGGGTCTGGGCCAGACGCGTGTTGGTGCGGGAGGCCGCGATCGCCGTCCACACCAGGGGGAAGAGCGAACCGGCGGTGAAGAGGCCGAGCACCCCGTAGGTGAGCCGGCCCGCGCGCAGTGATCTCATCGCGCGTCCCCCCGTCCGCGCAGCAGCCGCGCCGCCCCGGCGATCAGCAGCAGGAGCAGGAACATCGCCCAGGCGATCGCCGAAGCCCGCCCCAGGTGCAGGTTCACCCAGCCCTGCTCGTACAGGTACAGACCGAGCGTCTGGAACTGGTGGTCCGAGCCGCCCGTCGCGCCCGCGCCGCCGTTGAACAGCAGCGGCTCGCCGAACAGCTGGGTCGCCCCGATCGTCGACACCACACCGGTGAACAGGATCGTCGGCCGCAGCGAGGGCACCGTGACGTGCAGGAACTGCTGCCAGCGCGAGGCCCCGTCCAGCGCGGCCGACTCGTACAGCTCGCCCGGCACCGCCTGCATGGCCGCCAGGTAGATCAGCGCGTTGTAGCCGGTCCACCGCCAGATCACGATGGTGGAGACCGCCAACTGCGAGGCGAAGGTGCCGTTCTGCCAGTCCACCGGGCCGACGCCGGCCGCCGAGAGCGCCCAGTTGATCATCCCGTAGTCCCGGCCGAAGAGCAGGACGAAGACGAGCGTGGCCGCCGCCACCGAGGTGGCGTACGGGGTGAGCACGGCGACCCGGAAGAAGGCGGAGCCGCGCAGCCGGTAGTTGAGCAGATGGGCCACGCCCAGCGCGATCGCCAGCTGCGGGACCGTGGAGAGCAGCCCGATGGTGACCGTGTTGCGCAGCGCGTTCCAGAAGAACTCGTCGTCCCACAACCGGGTGAAGTTGCGCAGGCCTACCCACGTCATGCTGTCAGGGTCGGTCAGCTCCACCTGGTGCAGTGCCGCCCAGCCCGTGTAGAGCAGCGGGAACAGCCCGAAGGCGGCGAAGAACAGGAAGAAGGGCGCTACGAAGGCGTACGGGCTCCAGCGCAGGTCCCAGCGGTAGCGGCGCGAGCGCCACACCTGGCCCGGCCTGCCCCGGCCGCCCCCGTCTGCCGCCGCCCGCTCCGGGGCGGCGGCAGACGGGGACAGGACAGCCGTCTCGTCCGTCACCGGCGCCTCACTGGTCCAGGGCGTTGTCGATGGCCTTCACCGCGGCCTCCCAGCCCTCCTGCGCGCTGCGGCCCTTCTGGTCGACCTGGAGCATTCCGATGTCGGCCAGGTTCTGCGCGATGACCAGGTCCTTGGGGCCCACCACCGTCA
Organism: Streptomyces sp. NPDC058880; assembly: GCF_042742535.1. NCBI lineage: Bacteria > Bacillati > Actinomycetota > Actinomycetes > Kitasatosporales > Streptomycetaceae > Streptomyces > Streptomyces sp. NPDC058880. The sequence goes on along the minus strand of NZ_JBHYMC010000004.1, from coordinate 110,283 downwards.
CCGGCACGCCCTGCGCCGCCTTCGAGAAGATCTCACCGATCGGCGCACCGCCGAAGTACTCGTGCCTCGCCCCCGATACCGCCGGCAGCGTGTAGGCGGCGCTCGCGCTCGGGAAGCTGCCCCGCTTCTCGAAGAGCTTCGCCTGCTGTTCCGGCGCCGTCAGCCAGGCCGCCAGCTTGGCCGCCTCCTCGGCGTGCTTGCCGGCCTTCGGGACCACCAGGAAGGAACCGCCCCAGTTGCTGGGCTTCGGCGCCTGCGCCACGTCCCACTTGTCCTTGCCCGACGGGCCCGCCTTGTCCTGGATGTAGCCGAGCATCCACGCCGGGCAGGAGACCGTCGCGAAGGCTCCGTTGGCGAAGCCCTGGTCCCAGCCCGGGGTGAACTGCTGCAGCTTGGCGCTGAGGCCCTCGGTGGCGAAGGACGCCGCCAGGTCGAAGGCTCCGCGGACCGCCGGGTTGGTTTTGTAGACGACCTTGCCCTGGGCGTCGTAGAACCGCTCGGCGCTGCTGCCCGTCACCGCGGCCATGACCCCCGATGCCGAGTCCACGAAGGCCTTGCCGTCGCCCGCCTTCGCCTTGTACGCCTTGCCCGCCTCCAGGTACTTGCCCCAGTCGCCCGCCCACAGCGCGCCGACCGCCTCCCGGTCCGAGGGCAGCCCGGCCGCCTCGAAGAGGTCCTTGCGGTAGCAGATCCCCTGCGGCCCGATGTCGGTGCCGAGACCGACCGTGGCCCCGCCCTTGGCGGCGGGCGCCGTGCCCTGGGCCCACTTCCACGGCAGGTACGCGGCCTTGTCCACACCGGGCACCTTGCCCAGGTCCACCAGTTTGTCGGCCTGGGTGGCGGTGATCTCGGCGATGTTGTTGACCTCGACCGCCTGGATGTCGGCGAGGCCGCTGCCGGTGCCCAGGTGCGTCAGCAGTTGGGGGTAGTAGTTCTCGTTGCGCTCGATGGAGGTCTGCTCGATGCGGACGCCCGGGTTCTGTGCCATGTACGCGTCGTAGAGCCCGGCCTCCTGGAGACCGAAGGCCCCGAAGACTCCCACGGTCAGGGTGGTTCGGCCGGTGCCGCCGGCCGACGGACCCGCCTTCGGGTCCGTCTCGGGATCCTGCGCGCACCCCGCGAGCAGCAGCGCGGCGGCGCCCATCGAGGCGACCGCCGTGACGAGGGTTCTTCGGGCTCGTGCTCGGGACGGGGACTGGGCTCGCATGGTTCCTCCCTGAAGGGTGGGCGACAACGTGGGGGTGTCGTGTGACACAGTGTGGGAGCGCTCCCACAGTAGTCAAGGGGTAGATTCACGACCGGGAGGAAGCCATGAACGGGAACGGGCGCAGCGGGGGACGGCCGACCCTGGAAGAGGTCGCGGTGCGCGCCGGAGTCGGGCGCGGCACCGTGTCCCGGGTGATCAACGGGTCCTCCAGGGTCAGCGAGCAGACCAGGGCCGCCGTCGAGGCGGCCGTGACCGAGCTGGGGTACGTGCCGAACCGCGCGGCCCGCGCCCTCGCGGCCAACCGCAACGACGCGATCGCCCTCGTCATCCCCGAGCCCGAGGCCCGGTTCTTCGCCGAGCCGTACTTCTCCGAAGTGGTCCGCGGGGTCGGGGCGGCCCTCGCGGAGACCGACATCCAGCTCGTCCTCACCCTGGCCGGCAGCGACCGCGAGCGCCGCCGCCTCGCGCAGTACCTCTCCGGACACCGGGTCGACGGCGTGCTGCTGGTCTCCGTCCACGCCGGGGACCCGCTCCCGGAGCTGCTGGTGGAGCTGGGCATCCCGACGGTGATCAGCGGCCGGCGTTCCGCGGCGGAGACGCTGCCCTGTGTGGACTCCGACAACCTGGCGGGAGCCGCCGAGGCCGTGCGCCACCTGCTCGACCGGGGCCGCCGTACGATCGCCACGATCACCGGCCCGCTGGACGTGTACGGAGCCCGCTGCCGGCTCGACGGCTACCGCCAGGCCCTGGCCGCCGCCGGCCGCCCCGTGGACGAGCGGTTGGTGGCGGTCGCCGACTTCACCGAGGAGGGCGGCCGCCGGGCCATGCGCGAGTTGTTGGAGCGCAGCCCCTCGCTCGACGCGGTCTTCGCCTCCTCGGACGTCATGGCGGCGGGCGCCCGGCGGGAACTGCGTGCGGCCGGGCGCCGGATCCCGCACGACGTGGCCCTGGTCGGCTTCGACGACTCGGTGGTGGCCCGGCACATGGATCCGCCGCTGACCAGCGTCCGGCAGCCCATCGAGGAGATGGGCCGGACCATGGCGAGCATGCTGCTGGACCGCGTCTCGGGACGAGGGGGGAGTGCCGTGGCCGCGGGCGGGCCGGCGGTCGTCCTGCCGAACAGGCTGGTGGTGCGGGAGTCGTCCTGACCCTCACCGGGGCGCCTTGGCCCCGGAGTCCCGGAGCCCCGGGACATGCAGAAGGCCCCGGTCCGCTTCCGCGTACCGGGGCCTTCCCGCAGGGTGAGTGACGGGACTTGAACCCGCGACCACCTGGACCACAACCAGGTGCTCTACCAGCTGAGCTACACCCACCATGTCCGGTCGGAAAACCGACCGGCCGAAGAAAAGGGTACAGGGTCCGGGAGGGTGCTCGCTCCACCCTTGTGCGCCCCCTCTCCGGAAGGGGCCCGGCAGGAACCTATGCGCCCGGCGCCGTGTGCTTGGCGGCGATGCTGCGGGCGGTGTCGGAGTCGGGCCCGGGCTGTGGCACGAAGACCGCCTCGCGGTAGTAGCGCAGCTCGGTGATGGAGTCCCTGATGTCCGCCAGCGCCCGGTGGTTGCCGTTCTTCGGGGGGCTGTTGAAGTACGCCCGCGGGTACCAGCGGCGCGCCAGCTCCTTGACCGAGGACACGTCCACGATCCGGTAGTGCAGGTAGCCCTCCAGCGCGGCCATGTCGCGCAGCAGGAAGCCGCGGTCGGTGCCGACCGAGTTCCCGCAGAGCGGTGCCTTGCGCGGCTCCTTCACGTGCTCCCGCACGTACGCCAGGACCTGCGCCTCGGCGTCCGCGAGGGTGGTGCCACCGGCCAGCTCGTCGAGCAGGCCGGAGGCGGTGTGCATCTCGCGGACCACGTCGGGCATGGTCTCCAGGGCGCGGTCCGGCGGGCGGATCACGATGTCCACGCCCTCGCCGAGCACGTTGAGCTCCGAGTCGGTGACCAGCGCGGCCACCTCGATAAGTGCGTCGTCCGTCAACGAGAGCCCGGTCATCTCGCAGTCGATCCACACCATGCGATCGTTCATGTGTCCCACCTTATGCGGTCCCCCGCGGAGCGGACCGCATATCGCGGAGCGGAGCGGACCGCACATGCGGAAGGTCCCCCATCGGCGGTGACCGATGGGGGACCTTCGCCGTCGTACCCGTCGTGGGGGTTACGCGTGTTCCCGCAGGACCCGGTTCGGGGCGTACAGCTCCGTCACCGTGGAACCCGTCGCGGCCAGGGCAGCCGCCGCCCGGTGGGGCTGCGGGGTGCGCTGGTGCGGCACCGGTCCCGTGGAGATCTCCGCCACCTGCGCGACGTCGGCCTGCGGCCGGCGTGCCCGGTAGGCGGAGCGGTACGCAGCCGGGGAGGACCCCAGCTGCCGCCGGAAGTGCCCGCGCAGGGCGACCGGCGAGCGGAACCCGCAGCGTCCGGCGACCTCGTCGACCGAGTAGTCGGAGGTCTCCAGCAGCCGCTGGGCCTGGAGCACCCGCTGGGTGATCAACCACTGGAGCGGCGCGCTGCCGGTGAGCGAGCGGAACCGCCGGTCGAAGGTGCGCCTGCTCATGTAGGCGCGGGCGGCGAGGGTCTCCACGTCGAACTGCTCGTGGAGGTGTTCCAGTGCCCAGGCGACGACCTCGGCCAGCGGGTCGGCGCCGATCTCCTCCGGAAGCGACCGGTCGAGGTAGCGCTCCTGCCCGCCGGTGCGACGCGGCGGCACGACGAGCCTGCGGGCCAGGGCCCCGGCCGCCTCGCTGCCGTGGTCGGTGCGCACGATGTGCAGGCAGAGGTCGATTCCGGCCGCCGTGCCCGCGGACGTGAGCACGTCGCCGTCGTCGACGAAGAGTTCGCGCGGATCGACGTGCACGGACGGGTAGCGCTTGGCCAGCGTCGGCGCGTACATCCAGTGCGTCGTCGCGGGCCGGCCGTCCAGCAGACCGGCGGCCGCGAGCACGAAGGCCCCGGTGCACAGTCCGACGATCCGGGCCCCTTCCTCGTGCGCCAGACGCAGGGCGTCGAGCGCCTCCGGAGGCGGCGGTGAAGTGATGGAGCGCCAGGCGGGAACGACGACGGTGCCTGCCCGGGCGATCGCCTCCAACCCGTACGGCGCGGTCAGTTCGAGTCCGCCGGTGGTCCTGAGCGGACCGTCCTCACCGGCGCACACGAGCAGTCGGTAGCGTGGAACTCCCGCGTCCTGCCGGTCAATGCCGAACACGGATAGTGGAATGGAACTCTCGAAGATCGGTCCGCCGCTGAAGAGCAGCACCGCGACGATCTCCCTGCGGCGACGCCCCGCGAGCTTCCTGCCGGCGTCCGCGACGACGGCGGTGGAATCCTGGCTCATGGCGCTAAGCCCCCCTTGGGTGTCGCGACTCCTTGGTCTGGTCGCACCTGCACGTTTCCCCTCGGCCTTGCACGTGGATCCCCCGCCGTAAATACATGATCGAATCTACTGCGTCCCGTGGTGTCGGCGTGACAAGTTCAGCACGCAGCGCTATGTCGACTTCTCAACTTGGCGAAAAGCATTCGATCAGGAAGGGTTCCACTCCGCTACCCGGGTGGGAAGCGCACATCAGGGCTGTGGCCAGTACCAGTAGGGCCAAATCGTCCCCTGAGGAATGTCGTCGCTGGTGGTAAGCGCGTCGACGGGACATTCCGGCAAGGAGGGCACCCTGCCGGGAAGTTGGCTGAAAACGTGCGGGTGTGGGTGTGCGAATGAGTCAGTCATGCGGGGACGGCGAGTCGCAGGCCCAGCAGCCCCGGCGGCCCGCGGGCCCGCCGCGCGAGTGCCGTCGGCGGTGCGCCGACGGAGGGTGCTCCTCCGCCCGGACGCGGGCCGCGGTCCGCTCCGAGTGTCGCAGCAGGACCAGGCAGGCGGCCGTGACGACGAGCAGGCCGAGGGTGGCGACCGCCGCCCCGCCGAAGGAGGTTCCGTAGACGACGAGGACCACCGGGACGAGCAGGCAGCTGAAGACCGCCCAGCGCACCACGTCACCCGCGGGGTCGTCATGGGGATGCCCGGAGGACCGCACGGACGGGTGAAGCGGCCGCCGGGGAGGGCCGGCGAGGTGCGGGCCCGGGTCGGGGAAGCGGGCGGACTGGGTCGGCTGAGCTGGCTGGTCGGGGTGAACCGGATGGCCGGACACGGCGTACTCCCTGCGGGCTCTTCCTGGACGGTCGGACGCATGTCCAACGTCGCCCGGAGGGGCTCGGTCACTGCGCGCACGGGTGGCAACGCCCCGTCTCGTCACTGGCTGTAGGGGACAGCGGACATTGCCAAGGCGCGCTCGCTCCGGCATGCTCCCTGGGACGCTCTCCAAGTGCGGCAAGCCCTGGGCAGGACAGGAGTGTCGCCGTACCCTGGTGGGTATGGGCTTGGGAAGATGCTTCCCGGACAGAGCTCCGTCACACTGCGTCGCCGATTTCGCCCCTGTTGCTTCCTCCAAGGACCTCTTCGCCGAGACACCCATGGCCGGTCACGAACTCCCCGAACCCGCGGACCGCAAGCGCAAACGGCTCGCCGACCCCGCGTCGGCCGCCGAGCTGCGTGCGGTGGAACAGACACGCTCCCCCTGCGACCCGGCCTTCCGGCACGGTGTCGTTGTGGGATTCGACGGATCGACGTCGAGCGAGCGTGCGCTCGCCTACGCGATCGGTATGGCCCGCCGCTCCGGATCGGGTCTGATCATCGTCCACGTGGCCAACCGACTGCCCACCACCGTGTGGGCGGGCTGTGAGCCCCCCGTCTTCGTGGACGTGCCGGACCACCGCACCGAGGTGTTGGGGCTGGAGCTGGCCTGCGCCGACTATCTGGCCGAAGTGCCATGGATTCTGGTCGAGCGCGGCGGTGACATCTGCCATGAGCTGGAGGAGGTGGGCCGGGAGTATTCGGCCGACGCCATCGTGGTCGGCTCCACGCACGGGATCGTGGGCCGGATCTTCGGCTCGGTGGCCGGGCGACTCGCCAAGCGCGCACAGCGACCGGTCGTTGTCATTCCGTGACCGCTTGTTAAGTCGATTGTGCGGTTGTGCCCTCGTGTAAAGGGTAGATAAATGCTGCTGGGACGCAGCACACAACTGCAGATCGAAGGGAGCCCGCCGTGGACAATGGTGTCTCTGCGGGAAGCACGGCCTCGACTTCGACCCTGGGGAACATCGCCCTGGGTCTCACCCTTCTCGCATTCGGTATCGGCCACACCGGCGTCATCGACGGCGTGTCCGCTGCCAGCTCCTTGCCGCTCGCGATGTACGTCGGCGGCGCCGCCCTCTTCCTCCTGGGCCTCCTGGAGTACCGCGGTGGCAACGGATTCAACGGCACCGCGTTCGCGGGCCTCGGCGTCTTCTGGTTCACCTGGGCCAAGGCGGCGGGCGGATCCGCCTCCGACGAGGCCGCCGGAACGTTTCTCGTCCTCTTCGCGATGCTCGCGCTGACCCTCACGGTGGCCGCCGCGAGCGGAGTGTTCAGCCAGGGCGTCCACGCCCTCCTGACCCTCTCCCTGGTCCTGCTCGCCGTGGCCTCGTTCATGGACAGCGGCGCTCTGGCCAAGGCGGGCGGCTGGGTCGCCGCCGTCTCCGGGCTGCTGGCCTGGTACGGGGCCACCGCAGCCCTGGCGCACTGGCCGATGGCCTTCGGCAGGGCCGGGCGCAGCGGCGCGGTCGCGGCGGGCTGAGCACGGCGCGCAGGAACGCGCGGGAACGCAGAGGAACGCGCGGGAATCGCAGGGACACACGGGAGCCTCCGTGCGCACAGCGCACGGAGGCTCCCGCATGGATGGTGTCCGGTGGTGGCCCGGGGCCGCTACTCGACGGTGACCGACTTCGCCAGGTTGCGCGGCTTGTCGATGTCCCGGCCCATGGCCAGGGCCGTGTGGTACGCCAGCAGCTGGAGCGGGATGCCCATGAGGATCGGGTCCAGCTCGTCCTCGTTCTTCGGGACCACGATGGTGTGGTCCGCCTTCTCCTGCTCGCGGTGGGCGACTGCGAGGATTCGACCGCTGCGGGCCTTGATCTCCTCCAGCGCCGCGCGGTTCTTCTCCAGCAGGTCGTCGTCCGGGACGATCGCGACCGTCGGCAGCGAGGGCTCGATCAGGGCCAGCGGGCCGTGCTTGAGCTCGGAGGCGGGGTAGGCCTCGGCGTGGATGTAGGAGATCTCCTTCAGCTTGAGGGAGGCCTCCAGGGCCACGGGGTAGCCGCGGACCCGGCCGATGAACATCATCGACTTGGCCTCGGCGAACTCGGCCGCGAGCTTCTTGATGTCCTCTTCGCCGTCGAGGATCTCCTGGATCTGCGCCGGCAGCCTGCGCAGGCCCTCGATGATCCGCTTGCCGTCGGTGACCGAGAGGTCCCGGATGCGGCCGAGGTGCACGGCGAGCAGCGCGAAGGCCACGACCGTGTTGGTGAAGCACTTGGTGGAGACGACGCACACCTCGGGGCCGGCGTGCACGTAGACGCCGCCGTCGGCCTCGCGGGCGATCGCGGAGCCGACCACGTTGACGACGCCCAGGACGCGGGCGCCCTTGCGCTTGAGCTCCTGCACGGCCGCGAGCACGTCGTAGGTCTCACCCGACTGCGAGACCGCGATGTAGAGGGTGTCGGGGTCCACGACCGGGTTGCGGTAGCGGAACTCCGACGCCGGCTCGGCGTCCGCGGGGATGCGGGCCATGCCCTCGATGAGGCCGGCGCCGATCAGGCCCGCGTGGTACGAGGTGCCGCAGCCCAGGATCTTGACCCGGCGGATGCCGCGCGCCTCGCGCGGATCCAGGTTCAGCCCGCCCAGGTGGACTGTGCTGAAGCGGTCGTCGATCCGGCCGCGCAGCACGCGGTCGACCGCGTCGGGCTGCTCGGAGATCTCCTTGTGCATGTAGGTGTCGTGACCGCCCATGTCGTAGGAGGCGGCCTCCCACTCCACGGTCTCCGGGGTGGCGTTCGTCGTCGTTCCGCCCGTGGTGTAGGTGCGGAAGTCGTCGGCCTTGAGGGTGGCCATCTCGCCGTCGTTCAGGGTGACGACCTGGCGGGTGTGGGCGATCAGCGCGGCGACGTCGGAGGCGACGAGCATCTCCTTCTCGCCGATGCCGAGGATGACCGGCGAGCCGTTGCGGGCCACCACGATGCGGTCGGTGAAGTCGGCGTGCATCACGGCGATGCCGTACGTGCCCTCGATCACCTTCAGGGCCTCGCGGACCTTCTCCTCCAGGCTGTCGGCCTGGGAGCGGGCGATCAGGTGGGTGATGACCTCGGTGTCGGTCTCGGAGGCGAAGACGACGCCGTCGGCCTCCAGCTTGGCCCGGAGCTCGGCGGCGTTGTCGACGATGCCGTTGTGGACGACGGCGACCTTGTTCTCCGGGTCGAGGTGCGGGTGGGAGTTGACGTCGCTCGGGGCGCCGTGCGTGGCCCAGCGGGTGTGGGCGATGCCCGTGGTGCCGGCGAAGCGCTTGGGGACCCGGGCCTCCAGATCGCGGACGCGGCCCTTGGCCTTGACCATCTTGAGCGCGCCGGCCTTCGGGCTGTTCACGACGATGCCCGCGGAGTCGTAGCCGCGGTACTCCAGCCGTGCCAGGCCCTCCAGCAGCAGCGGTGCCACGTCACGCTTTCCGATGTAACCGACGATTCCGCACATACGGTCCTGCCCCTCCTGAAGTTCGGTTCCTTGCCCGTCGTCCGCCCGCGGCCGCTCCGGCGGCGGCCGGTCAGCCGTAGACCATGCGGCGCAGCTGCCGGAGCGAGAGCTCCGGGGGCGCCACGGCGCGGTGCGGCAGCTCGGCCGCGATCCGCTCGAAGATCTCCGCGTTCACGGCTCCGCCGGCCTGTAGTTCGCGGTGGCGGCGGCGGACGAAGTCCTCCGTCGTCTCGTCGAAGTAGGCGAGCACGTCGAGGACCACCCGGGCCGCTTCGCCCCGCTGTAGCGAGGTGCTGCGCACCAGGTGTTCGACGAGATCGTCATAGGACGGGCGGCGGTCGAGCACCCGTAGATATTGACGCTTCCGGCCGCCCAACGCAAAGATCCTGCCCGATTCCGGGCAGGATCTCTCTGGTCTGGACCAGTGGAATGGATGCATCCGGTCAGAATCTACGCAAAACCGCCTGCTTCGCTGCGGCGAACTCGTCGGCCGTGAGGACTCCCGTCTGGTGCAGCTCCCCCAGCTCCCGCAGCCGCCGCAGCAGGGCGTCGTGGTCCTCCGCGACGCCGCCGGCCGGCGCGGCGAGCTCCTTCGGCGGGGCGTCCTCGACGGCCCGGTCCTGGACCGGCGCGGCCGGGTGCGGCAGCCGCAGTGCCACCGCCGCGGCGACCAGCGCCATCAGCGGGTCCTTCTTGAAACCGAACAGCTCGACCGTGTACGGGTCGTACTTGGGCGCGGCCGACTGCGCCGCGCCGGCCAGGACGAAGCGAAGCCAGCCGTTCTCCAGTCCCTTCGCCGGAGCCCACTCCACCGTCCGCAGATCCGTGACCCGGAACTCCCGCGGCCCGCCGGAGCGCTTGGCCTCCTCGGTCGTCCAGTTCCACTCCAGCGCGACCCGGTCACCGTCGAAGGTGACGGTCCCGTCACCCGCGCCCACCGCTATCGGCACGGTTGGACCGGGCAGCAGATAGCTCTCCGAGGGGCCCGGATCCACCTGCTCCAGCAGCAGGGCGTTGCGCACCGCGTCCACGAAGTACTCCGCGACCCCCGTCCGCTCCGGCTCCACGCTCAGCCGGAACGGGTCGGAGGACTCCGGCAGGCGCCCGCCCGTCACCTGGGTCAGCGGGTCGGCCCCCTCGCGCAGCCGCAGCCGGATCCGCCCCGCCTTGCGGCCCGGCTCGTAACTGATCCCCGCGAGTGCGCGCAACGGCACCACCACTTCGCCCAGGGTCTGCCGCAGCAACCCCACCCCCTTGTCACGGCCGGGCACGATGCGCACCGCGTCGCCGTCGAACGTCCAGGTTCCGTCCTTCTGGATGATTTCCGCCATTCGGCGATTCTCCCACCGTGCGCGGCAGGCCAGTTGGCCTATACCTGGGCACATGAGAGTCCTGCGACGCGCGCTCGGCACCCTCCTCGTCCTCGGTGCCGTCTCCTGCACCGCCGCCCACGGCGACGACGCGAACGCCGGTGACGACCCGCCCGCGGCCCCCGCCCCCTTCGAACGGCTCCTGCCGGCACCGGTCTCCGCGCGCGCCGGGGGCCCCGGCTACCCCTTCGGGCCGGGCACGGTCGTGCGTACGGGGCCGGGCGCGGACGAGGAGGTCCGCCGGGTGGGCCGGCTCCTCGCGGAGCAGCTGCGCGGGCCGAGCGGGCTGCCGCTGCCGGTGATCGACGGGGTGCGCGGGAACGGCATCCGGCTCAGGATCGACGCGGAGGCCGAGGGGGTCGGCCGGGAGGGGTACCGGCTGACGTCCGGGCCGACCGGGGTCGACCTCGTGGCGCGGACCCCGGCTGGACTCTTCCGGGCGGGCCAGACCCTGCGCCAGCTGGTGCCGGTGGCCGGGCCCGGGACGGTACCGGGCGGCACCGTCACCGACCGGCCGCGCTTCGCGTACCGGGGGGCCATGGTCGACATCGCACGTCACTTCTTCACCGTGGAACAGGTGAAGCGGTACGTGGACCAGCTCGCCCAGTACAAGATCAATGCACTCCACGTGCACCTCACCGACGACCAGGGGTGGCGCCTGGCGATCGACTCCTGGCCCCGGCTGGCGCAGTACGGGGGCGCCGGCGAGGTCGGCGGCGGGCCCGGCGGCCACTGGACGAAGGCCGAGTACCGCGAGCTGGTGGCGTACGCGGGCGAGCGGTACGTGGACGTGGTCCCCGAGATCGACATGCCCGGGCACACCAACGCGGCGCTGGCCTCCTACGCAGAGCTGAACTGCGACGGGAAGGCACCGCCCCGGTACACCGGGACCAAGGTCGGCTTCAGCTCGCTGTGCGTGGCGCAGGAGCGGACGTACACCTTCGTCGACGAGGTGCTCGGCGAACTGGCGGAGCTCACTCCGGGCCGCTACCTGCACATCGGCGGCGATGAGGCGCACGCCACGCCGGCGGCGGACTACGCGGCCTTCATGGACCGGGCGCAGGAGGTGGTGGGCCGCCACGGCAAGACGGTGGTGGCCTGGCACCAACTGGCCTCGGCACGCCCGGCGGCGGGCGCGGTCCTGCAGTACTGGGGCCACGACAGGACCCCGGCGGCGGACCGGTCGGCGGTGGCGGCGGCCGCGAGGGCCGGGCACCCGCTGATCCTGTCACCGGCCGACCGGGTGTACCTGGACATGAAGTACGGGGCGCAAACGGGGCCGGGGCTGGCCTGGGCGGGCCACGTCCCGGTGGCGCGGTCGTACTCCTGGGACCCGGGGGCCTATCTGGCAGGGGTGCCGGAGTCGGCGGTGCTCGGGGTGGAGGCCCCGCTGTGGACGGAGAACGTCGCGACGCGGGCCGAGTGGGAGCTGATGGCGTTCCCGCGGGTGCTGGGCCTGGCGGAGCTGGGCTGGTCCCCGGCGGCCGCCCTGGACTGGACGGCGTACAGCCGCCGCCTCGCCGCCCAGGCCCCCCGCCTGGACGCCCAGGACATCGGGTACTTCCGGGCCCCGGACGTGCCCTGGACACGGTGACGGGCGGGGCCTCCGCCCGGACGCGGCGAGGACGTGACGGCGAAGAGGGCCGACCGGCCACGCGATTGCGCCGCTACGCCGCCGGCGCGGGGGAGGTGTCGAGGGACCGTATCGGCACCTCCCCCGCCCCGTGTGTCACCGCCGGGCGAAGGCCGCGACGGGGTTCTTGAGGTTGCCGACCAGCTGGAGCGCGGCGGACGGGTCGGAGAGGTCGACCATCTGCGCGTTGTTGCGCAGCTGGAGGCGGTTGAGGCAGGACAGCTGGAACTCCTCCGCGAAGAAGTCGTAGCGCCGGAACTTCTCCGCCAGACCCGGCATGGAGTCCTGGTAGTCGTGGGCGCAGTCGGCAACGGCCTTCCAGAACGTGTCCTCGGTGCAGATGCCCTCCGTGACGAGGATCGAGGACAGGAAGCGGAAGAAGCAGTCGAAGACGTCCGTGAAGATCGACAGCAGCTTCATGTCCTCCGGGACGTCCGCCCGGATCCGCTCGACGGCGGGCGGCAGCACCGCGTCCGCGTCCATGATGACGATCTCCTCGGCGATGTCCTTGAAGATCGCACGCTGCACGACGCCGTCCTTGATGACCAGGATGGTGTTCTCGCCGTGCGGCATGTACGCGAGGTCGTACCGGTAGAAGCAGTGCACCAGCGGCAGCAGGTAGGCGCGCAGGTAGGGCTTCAGCCACTCGGCCGGGGTGAGGCCGGACTCCTCGATCAGGGCGCCGACGAACGAGGCGCCCTCGGCGTCCACGTGGAGGAGCGAGGCCATGGTGGCCAGCCGCTCGCCGTCCCCGAGGGAGTTCACCGGGGACTCGCGCCACAGGGCCGCCAGCATCTTGCGGTACGGCGAGTAGCGGTCGGTGGCGCGCTCGTACTGCAGGTGCCGGTAGCCGATGGCCGCCCGCTCACGGATGATCGAGAAGCCGACGGAGCGCAGGACCTCGTCGGACTCGATCAGCTGGTGCAGCCAGTCGTTGATGGCGGGGGTGGCCTCCATGTAGGCGGCCGACAGGCCCCGCATGAAGCCCATGTTCAGGACGGAGATGGCCGTCTTGACGTAGTGCTTGGTCGGGGTGGTGGTGTTGAAGAAGGTGCGGATCGACTGCTGCGGGAGGTAGGCGTCCTCGCCCTCGCCCAGCAGCACCAGCCGCCTGCTGGCGATCTCCGCGGCGAAGGTGACCGTGGTCTTGTTCCACCACTGCCAGGGGTGGATCGGGAAGAGCAGGTAGTGCGCCGGGTCCAGGTCCAGGGAGCGCAGTTTCGCGGCGAACAGCTCGACCGCCGCGTCGCCCAGCTCGGCGCGCAGGAAGCTGTCGTGCTCCAGGCCGGCGCCCGCGGTGAAGGTGGCGACGTCCTTGTGCGCGGCCGCCCAGATCAGGTGGACGGGGCTCGCGGCCTCCGGGGCGTACGCGTGGTACTCGTGCACGCCGAAGCCGAGCCGGCCGTTGTTGGCGACGAAGCAGGGGTGGCCCTCGGTCATGCCGGTCTCGATGTCCTGGAAGGAGGACTTGGCCAGCACGGCCGCGGCGATCTGCGGCTTCGTGTATTTGAACGCCGCGCCCGCCAGGGTGGAGGAGATCTCCTCCAAGTAGACCGGTAGGACGTCCGCGCTCAACCCCAGGGTCTGCCGGAACTCGATGTGGAAGTCGAGGGCGTCCAGCGGCTGCGGCAGCCCGTCCCGCAGCCGGGTGATGGTGGCCTCGTCGACGGCCCAGTGGTCCAGGACCTGCCGGGCGGCGTCGAAGCGGTACTCCACGGCGCCGTCGTCGGAGACGACCGCGTAGCGGTCGCCGCCGAGGGACACCGGGGTCAGCAGGCGCTCGTGCGCGAACTCGGCGAGGGCCTTGCGGACCAGGGCGCGGTTGGCGCGGTCCCACAGCTCGGGGGAGAGGTGGGAGACGGCGTCGGAGAGGCTCATGCGGACACCTCCCGGGTGATGCCGGTGGCGGCCTCGAACTGCTCGCGGGTGCAGAAGCTCAGCAGCGCCTCCTTCTCCGGCTTGGTGACCCGGCGCTCCGGCACGAAGCCGACGGCCTCGTTCAGGGCGTGCACGGCGGTGTTGGCGACGTCCGGCTCGACGACGACGCGGCGGGTGGCCGGGTCGGCGAAGAGCGCGGCCATGACGGTGGTGATCACCGCGCGGGTGAACCCGTGCAGCGGCCGGTCCGCGGGTGCGACCAGGAAGTGCATGCCGACGTCGCCGGGCCGTGCCTCGTACAGGCCGACCAGCTCCAACCGGCTCGGGTCGTAGGTCTCCATCAGGAAGGCCGGGCGGCCCTCGTGCAGGCCTATGAAGGCCTGGTGGTGCTCGTGCGCAGTGATGCGCACGTACTCGCGCTCCACGTCCGGCAGCGAGGCGTCCTGCATCATCCAGAACGAGGCCTTGGGGTGGGTGACCCAGCCGTGCAGCAGCTCCGCGTCGGCGAAGGGGTCCAGCGGGCGGATCGCGAAGTCCCCGAGGACCGGGTCGGTCCGGGAGAAGAGGGTGTCGGTGGTGCTCATGCGTGGGTGCCTTCCGGGGCGGCGAACTGCTGGAACGCGATGGACTTCTCGACCTTGTAGTACGCGCGGCCGAGCAGCTCACCGACGATGTACGCGTTGCGGTACGCGGCCATGCCCAGGTCGGGGGAGGTCAAGGAGTGGTTGTGGGTGGTGCCGTTCTGGAGGTACACCTCGTGGCCGGCGGTGTCGACGCTGTAGTTGCGCGCGGCGTCGAGGCGGCCGCGGCCGTCGAAGTTGAGGCGGCCTCGAACCGGGTTCAGGAAGTCGGGGGTGCGGTAGGTGTAGCCGGTGGCCAGCACCAGGCCCTCGGTGGCGAGGGAGAAGTCCCGCTCCTGCTCCTCCTGGCGCAGCCCCAGCGTGTAGGCGCCCGTGGTGGTGTCGTACGCGGTGCTGTTCAGCGAGGTGTTCGTCAGCAGGGTCGTCGGCACCGCCCCCGGCATGGTGACCTTCTTCTGGTAGAGCAGGTCGAAGATGGCGTTGACCAGGTCGCCGTCGATGCCCTTGAAGAGGTTCTTCTGCTGGGTCTCCAGCCGGTAGCGGGTGTCCTCCGGGAGGGCGTGGAAATAGTCCACGTACTCGGGGGAGGTCATCTCCAGGGTCAGTTTGGTGTACTCCAGCGGGAAGAAGCGCGGTGATCGCGTGACCCAGTTCAGCTGGTAGCCGTACACGTCGATCTCGGTGAGGAGGTCGTAGTAGATCTCCGCGGCGCTCTGGCCGGAGCCGATCAGGGTGATGGACTTCTTCTTCTGCAGCTCCGCCTTGTTCGGCATGTAGGCGGAGTTGTGCAGGAAGTCGCCGCCGAGGCCGGCGCAGGCCTGCGGGACGTGCGGCGAGGTGCCGGTGCCGAGGACCAGGCGGCGGGCGCGGTGGGTCTCGCCCCGGTCGGTGTGGACCTCGTAGAGGGCGGCGGCCTCGTCGTAGGTGACCTCGGTGACGGAGGTCGAGTACCGGACGTTGTCGAGGCGGTCGGCGGCCCAGCGGCAGTAGTCGTTGTACTCGGTGCGCAGCGGGTAGAAGTTCTCCCGGATGTAGAAGGAGTACAGCCGGTCCTGGTCCTTGAGGTAGTTCAGGAAGGAGAACGGCGACGTCGGGTCGGCGAGGGTGACCAGGTCCGACATGAAGGGCGTCTGCAGGTGCGCGCCGTCCAGGAACATCCCCGCATGCCACTCGAAGTGCGGCTTCGACTCGATGAACAGGCCGCTCAGCTCGTCGATCGGCGCGGTCAGGCAGGCCAGTCCCAGGTTGAAGGGACCGAGGCCGATGCCGATGAAGTCGTACGGCTCAGTGGTGGACGGCAAGGGATTCTCCCAGGAACTGCTCGGCGTGTGCGGCGAGGAGGTCGAGAACGGCTGCGATGTCGGCCGTCGTGGTCTGCGGGTTGAGGAGGGTGAACTTCAGGTACTGCCTCCCGTCCACCTTGGTGCCGGCGACGACGGCCTCGCCGGAGGCGAAGAGCGCCTTGCGGGCGTGGAGCTGGGCCTCGTCGAGGAGTTCCGCGGGAACGCCGTCGCCGGGCAGGAAGCGGAAGACGAGGGTGGAGATCTGCGGCTCGACGACGACCTCGAAGCGCGGGTCGGCCGCGATGACGTCGTAGCCGGCGGCGGCGAGGTCGATGACTTCGTCGAAGAGCGAGCCGACGCCGTCGGCGCCCATGATGCGCAGCGTCATCCAGAGCTTGAGGGCGTCGAACCGGCGCGTGGTCTGGATGGACTTGTCGACCTGGTTCGGGATCCGCTCCTCGGCCATGCGCCGCGGGTTGAGGTAGTCGGCGTGGTACGTGGCGTGCTTGAGGGTGTCGCGGTCGCGGACCAGCATCGCGCTGGAGCTGACGGGCTGGAAGAACGACTTGTGGTAGTCGACCGTGACCGAGTCGGCGTGCTCGATGCCGTCGAGGAGGTGCCGGCGGGTGGGCGAGACCAGCAGTCCGCAGCCGTAGGCGGCGTCCACGTGCATCCACGCGGAGTGCTCGGCGGTCAGGCGGGCGATCTCGGGGAGCGGGTCGATGGACCCGAAGTCGGTGGTGCCGGCGGTGGCGACGACGGCCATGGGGAAGAGGCCTTCGGCGGCACACTCCTCCAGCTCCAGCGCGAGGACGGAGGTGTCCATGCGACGGTTGCGGTCGACGGGCACGGAGATGACGGCCTCGTAGCCCAGGCCGAGCATGGCGGCCGACTTCTGCACGCTGAAGTGGCTGGCTTCGGAGGTGAAGATGCGGAGCTTCGGGAGCAGTTCGGCCTTGGTCAGGCCGATACCGGCTTCCTTGGCGCGCTTCATGACGGTGCGGCAGGCCTCATCGCGGGCCAGCAGCAGGGCGTGGAAGTTGGACTGGCTGCCGCCGGAGGTGAAGATGCCGTCCGCCTTCTCCCCGAGGCCGATGCGGCCGGTGGTCCAGTCGATGAGGCGGCGCTCGATGAGCGTGCCGCCGATGGACTGGTCCCAGGTGTCGAGGGAGGAGTTGACGGCGGCCATCACGGCCTCCGCGACCACCGCGGGGATGACGACCGGGCAGTTGAGGTGTCCCAGGTAGCGCGGGTGGTGGAAGTAGACGGCGTCGCGCAGGTAGACGTCCTCCAGCTCGGCGAGCGCGGCGGAGGAGTCCCCGAGCGGGGTGTCGAGGTCGATCCCGTCGATGACCGGGGCGAGCTCGTCGACGGATATACCGGTGTGCGGCCGTTCGGTGGTGGCGAGTTTGGCGGCGACACGGTCGACGCCCTCGGTGACGGAACGGCGGTAGATGTCCGCGGTCGTCTCGTTCAGCAGATGCCGGCGCATCAACTTTCCTCCGGACAGGGGGGAGAGGGGGAGGGTGGGGCGGGTGATGTTTAGGTTAGCCTAACCTAAGTGGAATGGCCAAATGAGGATGGGCCCCGGCCGAAGCCGGAGCCCATCGCGAACTGCCGTGCAAATCCTGGGAGCTGACTACAACTCAGAACCGGGGTCCTCGCTGGGAGCCTTGCCCGCGCACGCCTCCGCGAGGAGCTGCTCCTCGCTCGCGCCGAGCCGCCAGTAGCCGGTGAAGCGCACCGAGCGACGGTCGACGAATCGTTCCTGCACGAAGTGGCGGCGCACCGCGCGAACGGTGCCCGCCTCGCCGGCCAGCCACACGTACGGGGCTTCCACACCCTGCGTCTGTGCCTGTGCCTGTGCCTGTTCCTGCGCCTGTGCCTGCGCGGAGCGGAGCGCGTCCAGCACCCGCCCGGTCCGCTCCCGGTCGTCGCCCCCGCGCACGATCCACGTGATGTCCGCGTCGGCGGGCGCGGCGAGTGCGAGCCGGTCGTCCTCGTGTGGAACCTCGAACCAGGCCCGGACCCGGGTATCGGCCGGCAGCCGTTCCAGGATCCCGGCCGCGGCCGGCAGAGCGGTCTCGTCGGCGTACATCCAGACGGCGCCGGCGTCGGCCGGGGCCTGGAAGCGCACGGACTTGTTCTCGGCGACGGCCGGGCCGATCGCCAGGATCCGGCGGCCGGCGCTCGCCCGCCCGGCCCAGCGGGAGGCGGGGGAGGAGTCCCCGTGCAGCACGAAGTCGATGTCGACCTCGACCGCACCCGTCCCGTCGCGGCGCTGCTCGCGCACGGTGTAGGAGCGCATCACCGGCCGCTCCTCGTCCGGCATGCCGCGCCAGGCGGTGAACCAGGTGTCCTCGTCCGTGGACGGGAGCACGGTGTGCTCCGCGCCGGAGGGCGGCAGGAAGAGCGACAGGCTCTGGTCGAAGCCGCCGGAGCGGAAGTCCGCGAGGGACTCGCCGCCGAAGGTGACCCGCAGGAACGAGTGGCCCAGGCGGCGCGTACGGAGCACTTCGAGCGTGAAGAAGCGGAAGTGCGCCACAGCCGGGGCGCCGGACGCGGTGGCGGTCATGCGGGTGGTCCCCCTGGAAGTCGGTACGGCCTGCAGACGAGTCCAGGGCGTGCCCGCGCGGACCCGCCCTGGGAGCGGGCGCCCGGGGTCACCGGGCGCCGCGCGTGGGTCAGGCGACCTTCTTGGCGTTCTGGAGGGCCTTGGCGAGGTCCTCCAGGATCTGCGCGCACTTGTCGTACGAGTAGATCGGCTCGGTGGTCCGCGGGGCGACCTGGCCGGCCTTCACGGAGGGCAGCTCGGCCCAGGTGGCCTTGGCCTTCAGCTCCTCCGGCTGCAGGGTGCCGGTGCGGTTGTCGAGCAGGATGAGGTCGGCCTTGTACTTGCCGGCGTTCTCCCAGCTCAGGCTCTCGAAGAAGCCGCCCTCGTCCAGCTTGTCCGGGGTGATGAACTCCACGCCCAGGGTCTTGAAGTACTTCAGGTCGGCCGAGGTGTCCGGGGTGGAGGCGTAGAACAGGTCGGCGGAGCCGGAGCCGGCCAGGACCTTGATGCCCGGGTTGGCCTTGGTGGCCTCGCGGACCTTGGCGGCGGCGGCCTCGAAACGGGCCTTGCCGTCGGCGGCGGTCTTGGCGTTCATGTCGGCACCCAGGGACTTGGCGAGGTCCGCCGTGCGCTCCAGGGCCTTGTCCATCGAGACGTCGCCGCCGACGCCGATCGCGGCGTGCGGGGCCAGCTTCAGGATCTTGTCCTTGGAGGCCTCGGGCACGTACCAGTACGAGCCGTCCCAGGTGTTGGTGACGAGCAGGTCGGGCTTGAGGGCCGCGTACTTCTCGACGTTGAACTCGTCGTAGACGTTGCCGAGGATCTCGACCTTGGAGATGTCCATCGAGCCGGCCTGGACGTCGGGCTTGCCGTCGGCGGTCTTGGTCGGGCCGAAGACGCCCTTGACCTGGACGCCGTAGTCGTACAGCGCGGCGGCGGTGCCGGTGAAGGCGACGATGTTCTTCGGCGTGGACGTGGCGCTGACGTCCTTGCCGAGGTCGTCCTTGAAGCTCCAGGCGCCGGAGGACGCGGTGGCGGTGCTGCCCTTGTCGCCGTCGCCCTTCGCCGAGTCGGTGCCGCCGCACGCGGCGAGCGCGGCGACCAGCCCGAGGGCGCCGCCCGCGGCGACGAGGCCGCGACGGGTGAGGGAGTTGCTGCGGGACTTGGGCATAATCGATGTCCGTTTTCGTGCGTACCGGGGCGGCCACCAGCGTGCCGTTCGTGGGGAAGGTTAGCCTAACCTTGGCCGGAAACGGTAAGGGGGCCCTAAGTTTTTTCGGGCCCCCTCGCGCCGCCCGCGCCCGCACGGGCCGTCGAACTAGCCGGCGAAGCCCAACTCGCGTGCAATCAGCATGCGCTGGACCTCGCTGGTGCCCTCGCCGATCTCCAGGATCTTGGAGTCGCGCCACATGCGGGCCACCGGGTACTCGTTCATGAAGCCGTAGCCGCCGTGAATCTGCGTGGCGTCACGGGCGTTGTCCACGGCCACCGTGGAGGAGTACAGCTTCGCGATCGCCGCCTCCTTCTTGAACGGCTCGCCGGACACCAGCCGGGAGGCCGCGTCGCGCCAGCCGATGCGGGCCATGTGGGCGCGCATCTCCATGTCGGCCAGCTTGAACTGGATGGCCTGGTTGTCCCCGATCGCCCTGCCGAAGGCGTGCCGCTCCCTGGCGTACTTCACCGACTCGTCCACACAACCCTGCGCGAGGCCCGTGGCGAGCGCGGAGATGGCGATCCGCCCCTCGTCGAGGATCCGCAGGAACTGGGCGTAGCCGCGGCCCTCCTCGCCCACCAGATTGGCCAGGGGGACCCGTACGCCGTCGAAGGACAGCTCACGGGTGTCCGAGGAGTTCCAGCCCACCTTGGAGTAGGGGGCGGCCACCGTGAAGCCCGGCGTGCCGGACGGGACGATGATCGAGGAGATCTCCGGACGGCCGTCCGCCTTGCGGCCCGTCACGGCCGTGACGGTGACCAGGCCGGTGATGTCCGTACCCGAGTTGGTGATGAAGCACTTCGACCCGTTGATGACCCACTCGCCGCCGTCCTTGACGGCGGTCGTACGGGTACCGCCGGCGTCCGATCCCGCCCCGGGCTCGGTGAGGCCGAAGGCGCCCAGCACCTCGCCCGAGCACAGCTTCGGCAGCCACTGGCGCTTCTGCTCCTCGGTGCCGAAGAGGTACAGGGGCATGGCGCCGAGGGAGACGCCCGCCTCCAGGGTGATGGCGACGGAGGAGTCCACCCGGGCCAGCTCCTCCAGGGCGATGCCGAGGGCGAGGTAGTCCCCGCCCATGCCGCCGTACTCCTCCGGGAAGGGCAGACCGAACAGGCCCATGCGGCCCATCTCGGCGACGATCTCGTAGGGGAACTCGTGCCGCTCGTACAGGTCGCCGATCTTCGGGGCGACGACGTCGTGGGCGAACGCCTCGACGGTGCGGCGGAGTTCCTCGTGCTCAGGGGTGAGCCGGTGGTCGAGGGACATGGTGTGACTACTCCTTGTGGGAGAGGGCGCGGACGGTACGGGAGGGGCTGGGGCGTCCCAGCCGTTCGGCCATCCACACGCTCGTGGCGGTGAGGGCGGCCAGATCGACCCCGGTCTCGATGCCGAGACCGTCGAGCATCCACACCAGGTCCTCAGTCGCGAGGTTGCCGGTGGCGCTCTTGGCGTACGGGCAGCCGCCGAGGCCGCCCGCGGAGGCGTCGACGGTGGTCACCCCGTGCTGGAGCGCGGCGAGGGTGTTGGACAGGGCCTGGCCGTAGGTGTCGTGGAAGTGCACGCCGATCCGGTCGGTGGTGACACCGGCCTCGTTCAGCGCGGAGAGCAGGGCCTGGACGTGGCCCGGGGTGGCGACCCCGATGGTGTCGCCGAGGCTCAGCTCGTCACAGCCGAGGTCGAGCAGGGCCTTGGCCACGGAGACGACCTGGTGGACCGGGACGGCACCCTCCCAGGGGTCGCCGAAGCACATGGACAGATAGCCGCGCACGTGCGCCCCGCCCTGCCGGGCACGGGCCACGACGGGCTCGAACATCGTGAGGGACTCGGCGACGGTCCGGTTGAGGTTGCGGGAGGCGAAGGTCTCCGTGGCCGATCCGAACACCGCGATACGGGTGGCCCCGAGCGCGAGCGCGCGGTCCAGGCCGCGCTCGTTCGGCACCAGGACGGGCAGCGCGGCGTCCACGTCGGCGAGCAGCGGGAAGAGCTGCTCGGCGTCCGCCAGCTGGGGCACCCACTTGGGGTGCACGAAGCTGGTCGCCTCGATCGTGGTCAGGCCGGCGGCGGCGAGGCGGCGCACGAACTCCGCCTTGACCTCGGTGGGGACGGTCGTCTGCTCGTTCTGCAGGCCGTCGCGGGCGCCGACCTCGTGGATGCGGACCCGGGCCGGCAGACCGGTGGCCGGGACGGTCATGGGCAGCCCGATCATGCGCCCTCCTCCTCGTCCGGGGTGACGACGGCCAGGACCTGGTCCATGGCGACGGTGGTGCCGGGCGAGACGTCCAGCTCGGTGACCGTGCCGGCGTGCGGTGCGGACATGACGTGTTCCATCTTCATCGCCTCGACCACCAGCAGGCTCTGACCTGCCGTCACCCGGTCGCCGACGGCCACCTTGACGACGGTGACGGTGCCGGGCATGGGGGCCGCGAGGGTGTCCGCCCCGGCACCGGCCGCGCCGTGGGCGGACACCGGGTCGTGGCGCTGGACGTGCCAGGAGTCGCCGTCGCGGCCGAGCCAGGTCCCCTCCGGGGAGGCGGCGTGGCTGAAGCGGTGGGTGACGCCGTCGAGTTCGACGGTGACGGCGTCACGGGTGAGGGCGACGATCCGGCCGCGGGCCGGTGCGCCGCCACCGACCGCGTCCAGCAGGATCTCCTGCTCGGCGCCCAGTTGCCGGGTACGGACCTCCACCGGGTCCTGGCCGGGGAGGCGGAAGTGGTGGGCCGTCCAGGCGGGGGTGCCGCCCAGGCGCCAGCCGCTCGCGGCGTCGAAGGGGTCGACCCATCCCGCCGCCGGCGGCTCCGGCGCGGTGCCCGCCAGCAGCGCGGCCGCCGCGTACACCTCGTCCGGCACCCCCTCCGGGAGCAGGGCCGGCAGGTCCCGTTCGACCAGACCCGTGTCCAGCTCCCCGGACACCACATCGGGGTGGGCCAGCAGCCGCCGCAGGAAGCCGGCGTTCGTCTGGACGCCCAGGATCACCGTGTCGGCCAGGGCCCCCCGCAGCATGCGCAGCGCGGTGGCCCGGTCCGGCCCGTGGACGATGACCTTGGACAGCATCGGGTCGTACGTCGAGCCCACCGGCACGCCCGCGGTCAGCCCGGAGTCGGTGCGGACCGCACCGCCCGACGGCTCCGACAGTGCCAGGACCGTGCCGCCGGACGGCAGGAAGCCGCGCGCCGGGTCCTCGGCGCAGACCCGGGCCTCGATGGCCTGCCCGGTCAGCGTCACCTCGGACTGGGTGAGGTCGAGGGGCGCGCCCGCGGCGACGCGCAGCTGCTGCTCCACCAGGTCCAGGCCGGTGATCAGCTCCGTTACCGGGTGCTCGACCTGGAGGCGGGTGTTCATCTCCATGAAGTAGTAGGAGGACGGGTCGCCGCCCGGGACGATGAACTCCACCGTGCCCGCGCCGACGTAGCCGCAGGAGCGGGCCGCGTCGACCGCCGCCGCGCCCATGGCCGCGCGGGTCTTCTCGTCGAGCAGGACCGAGGGGGCCTCCTCGATGACCTTCTGGTGCCGGCGCTGGAGCGAGCACTCGCGCTCGCCCAGGTGGACCACATTGCCGTGGGCGTCCGCCAGGACCTGGATCTCGATGTGCCGGGGCCGGTCCACCCACCGCTCGACCAGCAGCGTGTCGTCGCCGAAGGACGAACGCGCCTCGCGGCGGGCCGCCGCGATCTCCTCGGCCAGCACCGCCTCGTCGCGTACGAGCCGCATGCCCTTGCCACCGCCGCCCGCGGAGGGCTTCAGCAGGACCGGCATGCCGATCTCCGAGGCGGCCGCGACCAGTTCGGCGTCGGTCAGTCCGCTGCCCGAGGAGCCGGGCACCACGGGCACGCCCGCCGCCTTCACGGTCTCCTTCGCGCGGATCTTGTCGCCCATGAGGGAGATGGCGGAGGCGGGCGGGCCGATGAAGGCCAGCCCGGCGTCCGTGCAGGCCTGCGCGAAGGCGGCGTTCTCGGCGAGGAAGCCGTAGCCGGGGTGGACGGCCTCGGCGCCCGTCCGCCGCGCGGCATCCAACAGCCGCTCCACCGACAGATAGCTTTCCGCGGCCGCCGCCGGGCCGATCCGGACGGCCGTGTCGGCCTCCCGTACGTGGCGGGCGTCGGCGTCCGCGTCGCTGAAGACGGCCACGGAGCGGATGCCGAGCTCCCGCAGGGTGCGGATGACCCGGACCGCGATCTCGCCGCGGTTCGCGACCAGAACAGTGCTGAACATCAGTGAGGTCCTCACGTCACATCACGTCACATACGGAAGATGCCGAAGCCGCGATCGCCCAACGGGGCGTTCGCGCACGCGGTCAGGGCCAGTCCCAGCACCTGCCGGGTCTCCAGGGGGTCGATGACCCCGTCGTCCCACAGCCGCGCCGTGGCGTAGTAGGCGTTGCCCTGCTCCTCGTACTGGGCGCGGACCGGGGCCTTGAAGGCCTCCTCGTCCTCGGTCGGCCACTCCTGGCCGGCGCCCTCGATCTGGTCGCGCTTGACCGTGGCCAGGACGGACGCGGCCTGCTCGCCCCCCATGACGGAGATCTTGGCGTTGGGCCACATCCACAGGAAGCGGGGCGAGTAGGCCCGGCCGCACATCGAGTAGTTGCCGGCGCCGTACGAGCCGCCGACCACCACCGTCAGCTTCGGGACGCGAGCGCAGGCCACGGCCGTCACCATCTTGGCGCCGTGCTTGGCGATGCCGCCCGCCTCGTAGTCGCGGCCGACCATGAAGCCGGAGATGTTCTGGAGGAAGAGCAGCGGGATGCCGCGCTGGTCGCACAGCTCGATGAAGTGCGCGCCCTTCTGGGCGGACTCGGCGAACAGGATGCCGTTGTTGGCGATGATCCCGACCGGGTGGCCGTGGATCCGGGCGAAGCCGGTGACCAGCGTCTGGCCGAACTCGGACTTGAACTCCTGGAAGCGGGAACCGTCCACGACCCGCGCGATGATCTCGCGGGCGTCATAGGGGGTGCGCGAGTCGACGGGCACCGCGCCGTACAGCCCAGCCGGGTCCACCTTCGGCTCCTCGGGGGCCTCGACCGACCAGGGCAGGGCCCCGCGCCCGGGCAGGGTCGCCACGATGTTGCGGACGATCCGCAGCGCGTGCGCGTCGTCCTCCGCGAGGTGGTCGGTCACGCCGGAGATCCGGGAGTGGACCTCGCCGCCGCCGAGCTCCTCGGCCGTGACCACCTCACCGGTGGCCGCCTTCACCAGCGGCGGGCCGCCGAGGAAGATCGTGCCCTGGTTGCGGACGATGACGGCCTCGTCGCTCATGGCCGGCACGTACGCCCCGCCCGCGGTGCAGGAGCCGAGGACGGCGGCGATCTGCGGGATGCCGGCGCCCGACATGCGCGCCTGGTTGTAGAAGATGCGACCGAAGTGCTCCCGGTCCGGGAAGACCTCGTCCTGCATCGGCAGGAAGGCGCCGCCGGAGTCGACCAGGTAGAGGCAGGGGAGACGATTCTCCAGGGCCACCTCCTGGGCCCGGAGGTGCTTCTTGACGGTCATCGGGTAGTACGTGCCGCCCTTGACGGTGGCGTCGTTCGCGACGACCACGCACTCGCGGCCGCTCACCCGGCCGATGCCGGCGATGACCCCGGCGGCGGGGGCGGCGCCCCCGTACATGCCCTCGGCGGCCAGCGGCGCCAGCTCCAGGAAGGGCGAGCCCGGGTCGAGGAGGGCGTCCACGCGGTCGCGCGGGAGGAGCTTCCCGCGGGCGGTGTGGCGGGCGCGGGCCTTCTCGCCGCCGCCGAGCCGGGCCGCGTCGAGCCGGGCGCGCAGGCCCTCGGTCAGCTCGCGGTGGGCGGCCTCGTTGGTCCGCCAGGCCTCGGACGCCGGGTCCGCGGCGCTCGTCAGCACTGGTGCCTGCTGCATCGGTCGAGCTCCCTTGCTCGTTCCAGGCGGTTAATGAGCGTTAACGCTCGTGAGCTCAGGTTAACGACCGCTAACGGCCCTGTCTAGAATGGTTTCCCATGAGCACCAGAGCGGCCGCCCCGACCCGACGCGAGCAGATCCTCAGCGAGGCCGCCCGCCTCTTCGCCGCGCGCGGGTTCCACGGCGTCGGCGTGGACGAGATAGGGGCCGCCGTGGGCATCAGCGGCCCCGGCCTGTACCGGCACTTCGCGGGCAAGGACGCCATGCTCGCCGAGCTCCTCGTCGGCATCAGTGAACGGCTGCTCACCGGCGGCCGCCACCGGGTCGCGGAGGCGGCGGGGGACCCGGCCCGGGTCCTGTCCTCCCTCATCGACGGCCACATCGACTTCGCACTCGACGACCGGGCGCTGATCACCCTGCACGACCGGGAGCTCGACCGGCTGCGGGAGGAGGACCGCAAGCTCGTACGGCAGCTCCAGCGCCAGTACGTGGAGCTGTGGGTGGAGGTCGTACGGGAACTGCACCCCGAGACGGGCGAGGCCGAGGTACGGGTCGCCGTGCACGCGGTCTTCGGCCTGCTCAACTCCACCCCGCACCTGGCGGCCCTCGGCCGGGAGGCGACGGAGTCGCTGCTGCGCAGGCTCGCGCACGGGGCGTTCGGGGCGCTGTCGGCGTGACCCGGGGCGTCCGCCGACTGGAATGGACGCGCCGCCTCCGGCCCGGCGGCGGCAGAATGGCCCGTATGCCGAAGCCGATAGAGACGCCCGACCGATCCGTGGGAACGCCGAGCCGCGCCGAACTCGTCGACCATCTGGTCCGCACGCGGATCGCAGGGCAGGTCGCGACGCCGCGCGAGAACAACCTCTCCCACTACCGCAAGCTCGCCAACGGCGACCGGCACTACTGGCTCGGCCTGGAACTGGGCGACCGCTGGACCGACGAGCAGGACGTCCTCGCCGTGATGGCCGAGCGCTGCGGCGTCGTGGACGACCCGGCGTTCCGCTTCGGCCAGGACACCATCGACCCCGAGCTGACGGTGGCCGGCCTGGACCGGCTGGCGGCCCGGCTGCGCAAGGCGGCGGCCGACCGGCAGAGCGTGCTGCTCGCCACCGGTCACCCGGGCGGCCTGCTGGACGTCCACCGGGCGACGGCGGCGGCCCTGCGGGCCGCGGGCTGCGAGATCGTGGTGATCCCGCAGGGCCTGATGGCGGACGAGGGCTCGGTGTGGCAGTTCGCGGACGTCGCCGTGCTGGAGCGGGGCGCGACCCTGTGGCACACCCACTCGCCGGAGCCGATGGCCGCCATCCTGGACGGGCTGACGGCGCAGAACCGGCCGCAGCCGGACCTCGTCGTCGCCGACCACGGCTGGGCGGGCTGCGCGGCCCAGCGCGGCCTGGACGCGGTGGGCTACGCCGACTGCAACGACCCGGCCCTCTTCCTCGGCGAGGCCGAAGGCACCCTCCAGGTCGCGGTCCCGCTCGACGACCACGTCCGCGACCCGCGCTTCTACGACCCGATGGTGGCGTACCTGCTCGACGCGGCAGGCCTGAGCTGACGGCGGGCCCGGGCGGGCGGCGAGAAGGCCCCGGCCGCGATTCCCGGCCGGTGTCCGGCACGCCGTCGGCGGCCGGGGTCGCGGTCGTCGCACGGCGAAGCCTCTGAAGCGGCGCGATCCGCTCTCCGTCCAGGCCGATGACGCTCAAGGGCGTGCCGCGGGGGTCGGACTTGCCGCCGGGCGGGGTCGTCCGCAGGCCCGGGCGGCACCCGCGGGGGAATGTCCCCGAGCCGTTGGTGAGGGTGTCCGGCGTGGCTGCGCACCCCGCGCGCCGCACCCCGGAAGGCACGGCCGCCGAGTGGCGGACGGTGCCGTCGCAGGACCGCCCGGGGGCGCAACGCCGTTGGCGGAATGGCGAGCTCGCGCCGGAGCGGGTGTCCGGCCCCGATGGCCGCCACGTCGAGCCGGTGCTGCGAGAGTTCTGGAGCGGGGCGGCGGTCCCGGACTCCGGTCCGCCGCGCCGTCAGGTCCGCGGGACGCGGACCACGCCCTCCTGGATGACCGTGATCGCCAGGCGGCCGTCCTGGGTGTAGATGCGGGCCTGGCCCAGGCCGCGGCCGCCGTGGGCCGAGGGGGACTCCTGGTCGTACAGCAGCCATTCGTCCGCGCGGAAGGGCCGGTGGAACCACATCGCGTGGTCGAGCGACGCGCCGACCACGTCGCCCACCGCCCAGCCGCCGCGCCCGTGCGCGAGCAGGACCGCGTCGAGCAGGGTCATGTCGGAGACGTAGGTGGCCAGGCAGGTGTGCAGCAGCGGGTCGTCGGCCAGCTTGCCCTGCGTGCGGAACCAGACCTGCGAGCGCGGTTCCAGCGGTTCGCCGACGGTGCCCCAGGGCGGGGTGGTCGCGTACCGCAGGTCCACCGCGCCGCGCGCCTCCAGCAGCCGCTCGACGGTGCCCGGGTCGCGGAAGGTCTCGCGGTACCGCGGCAGCGCCTCGGCGGCCGTCGGCAGGGACTCGGGGTCCGGTGCGGACGGCATCGGGACCTGGTGCTCCAGCCCTTCCTCGTACGTCTGGAAGGACGCGGAGAGGTGGAAGATCGGCTGCCCGTGCTGGACGGCGACCACGCGCCGGGTGGTGAAGGACCGCCCGTCGCGGATCCGGTCCACGGAGTAGACGATCGGGGCGCCGGAGTCGCCGGTGCGCAGGAAATAGGAGTGCAGCGAGTGCGGCAGACGGTCCGCGGGCACCGTGCGCCCGGCCGCGACCAGGGCCTGCGCGGCCACCTGGCCGCCGAACACGCGCGGCACCAGGGAGGTACGGCTGGTGCCGCGGAAGATGTTCTCCTCGATCTGCTCCAGGTCGAGCAGATCGAGGAGATCCGTCAGTGCCTCGTTCAAGGGGACTTACAGACCCATCGACTTGGCGATGATCGACTTCATGATCTCGCTGGTGCCGCCGTAGATGCGGTTGACGCGGTTGTCGGCGTACAGGCGGGCGATCGGGTACTCGTTCATGTAGCCGTAGCCGCCGTGTAGCTGGAGGCAGCGGTCGATGACGCGGTGCGCGACCTCAGTGCAGAACAGCTTCGCGGAGGCGGCCTCGGCCGGGGTCAGCTCGCCGGCGTCCAGGGCCTCCAGGGCGCGGTCGGCGACGGCCTGGGCGGCGTCCACCTCGGCCTGGCAGGCGGCCAGTTCGAACTTGGTGTTCTGGAAGTGCGCGACGGGCTTGCCGAAGACGGTGCGCTCAGTGACGTACTGCTGGGCGAACCGGACGGCCGCGGCGGCCTGGGCGTACGCTCCGAAGGCGATGCCCCAGCGCTCGGAGGCGAGGTTGTGGCCGAGGTAGTAGAAGCCCTTGCCCTCCTCGCCCAGCAGGTCCTCGACCGGGACCTTCACGTCGACGAACGCCAGCTCGGCGGTGTCGGAGGTCTTCAGGCCCAGCTTGTCGAGCTTGCGGCCGATGGAGTAGCCCTCGGACTTGGTGTCCACGGCGAACAGGGAGATGCCGAAGCGGCGGTCGTCCTCGCTCGGGGCGGAGGTGCGGGCGCAGACGATCACGCGGTCGGCGTGCACGCCGCCGGTGATGAAGGTCTTGGCGCCGTTCAGGACGTAGTGGGTGCCGTCCTCGGAGAGCTTGGCGGTGGTCTTCATGCCCGCGACGTCGGAGCCGGTGCCCGGCTCGGTCATGGCCAGCGCCCACATCTCCTCGCCGGAGACGAACTTCGGCAGGAAGCGCTTCTTCTGCTCGTCGTCGGCGAGCATCTTGATGTAGGGCAGGGCGAGCAGCACGTGCACGCCGGAGCCGCCGAAGTTCACGCCCGCGCGGGAGGTCTCCTCGTAGAGGACGGCCTCGAACTTGTGGGTGTCCAGGCCGGCGCCGCCGAACTCCTCGGGCACGTTGATGCCGAAGACGCCCAGCTCGCCGAGCTTGTAGTAGAAGTCGCGCGGCGCCTGGCCGGCGGCGAACCACTCGTCGTAGACGGGGACGACCTCGGCCTCGACGAAGGCGCGGATGGTCTCGCGGAACGCCTCGTGGTCCTCGTTGAAAACGGTGCGGCGCACGGCCGGCTCCCTTCGGTCGCGGCGGTCCGCCGCCTATGGCTAAGCGCTTGCTCAGACTAAGTTACCGGTCGGTCAATCTGGCTGTCCAGAGCGGAGCCGCCGCGGGTGGAGTGGGGTGGCTCACCCGCGTGGCCGACGGCGGTCGACGTGCCGCCTCCGTCCGGTCGCACCGCCCTGCCGCCCGCACGGCCGGGGTGCCGCGCGGCGTCCGTCCCACCGCCCGACGCCGCCCCGCCGGATGAGCCTGTGCCGCCGCTCGGCTCCAGGGTGCGCGGCTCCGGGGTGCGCAGCGCGAACCACAGCTCCATCCGGACGTCCGGGTCGTCCGCGTCCCGGTCCAGGAGTGCCGCGGCGCGGGCGATCCGCTGGCGCACGGTGTTGCGGTGCACCCCCAGGGCGGCTGCCGCGCGGTCCCAGCTGCCGTGGTGCGCCAGCCAGGCCCGCAGCGTCTCGCGCAGCGCGGGGGAGAGCGGGCCGAGCAGGGCCTCGGCGTGGGCGCGGGCCTCGGCCTCCCCGACCAGGCCCGCGAAGCCGGTATCGGTGTGCCGGGCCAGCGGGGTGCGGGCCGCCTCCGCGCGCCGGAGGGCCCGCTCGGCCTGGGCGCCGGCGGCCGGCAGCGCGTCCGGCGCCGCCGGGGCGCTCACGCCCAGCCGCCAGCCGGGCTGCGCGCCGGGCTCCCGCTCGGTCAGCAGGCGTACGCCGCCCTCGTGCGGGTCCAGCAGTACGGCGCCCAGCGCGGCCGCCAGGGCCCGCGGGTCCCCGGTGCCGCGGGCGTGCACGGCGTACCACGGCCCGGCCGCCAGGGCGGCGGCCGGATCCCCGTCGAGCAGCAGCCGGGTCAGGGCCGCGGCCTCGACCCCGGCGGGCCGCTCGGCGGTGAGCAGGGTCAGCAGTACGGCGGCCACCGAGGCCACGGTGTGGTCGCCGGGCGTGCGGGCCGGGGTCGCGGTGCCCAGTGCGGCCCGCCCGGCCAGGGTGTAGGCGGCCAGGTGGTGTCCGCCCGCCCGGTCCGTCGCCGTGGCGGGACCGTCCTCGCGGCCGACCCGGGCCAGCAGCGCGGAGAGCGCCTCCCGGGCGAGGGGCGGCAGCTCCGGGCCCGCCGTCCGGCCGCCCGGCCACAGGGCGACCGAGCCGCCCAGGCTCGCGGCGAGCCGGGCCAGCACCGCCGGGACCGGATCGGGCCGGGCCGCGGCCGCCGCCAGGGCCTGCTGGGCCTCGGTGGTCCGGCGCAGCTCCCGGGTCCGGGCCTCCGCGGTCAGCCGCCCCACCGCGCGGGCGACCGCCGAGAAGGGGGTCCGCGGGGGAACCTCCAGCAGCGGCAGCCCGTGCCGGGCGCAGGCTTCGACCAGTGCGGCCGGGACCTCCTCGTGCACCGGGGCCACGCCGAAGCCGAGGGCGGCCGCCCCCGCCCCGGCCAGCCGGGCCACGTACCCGTCGGGGTCCTCGGCCGGGCCCGCCCCGGCGGTCAGCAGCAGCTCGCCGCCGAGCAGGTAGGGGGAGGGGTCGGGCATCTCGGAGGCGTGCACGCCGTGCACCCCGGCGGCGGCCGGTCCGGCCAGGTGGCGCAGGCCGAGCTCCCGGTCGGCGAGCAGCGAGGTGAGGGACACCGGCGGGGTGAACGGCTCACCTGCCGGTCCGTTGCCGTACTCCGGATCACGAGCAGCGGCAGCCATGGATACTCCGTACACATCAGCAGGGCCAGATGGATGAAACGTACACTCCCCACCCGCGTGTGGCGCACTTACGCTCGAAGGACCGCACACGTCAGGCCAGAGAAAGAGGCACAGCCATGAGCACGCAGCCGCGCGGACCCGTCGACTCCTCCCGCATCCCGCGCTACGCGGGCCCGGCGACCTTCGCCCGGCTGCCCCGCCTCGACGAGGTCGGCTCCGCCGACGTCGCCGTCGTCGGCGTGCCCTTCGACTCCGGCGTCTCCTACCGCCCCGGCGCCCGCTTCGGCGGCAACGCCATCCGCGAGGCCTCCCGCCTGCTGCGCCCCTACAACCCGGCGCAGGACGCCTCCCCCTTCGCCCTCGCGCAGGTCGCGGACGCCGGTGACATCGCGGTGAACCCCTTCAACATCAACGAGGCCGTCGAGACGGTGGAGGCCGCTGCCGACGAGCTCCTCGCGGGCGGCTCCCGCCTGATGACCCTCGGCGGCGACCACACCATCGCCCTCCCGCTGCTCCGCTCCGTCGCCAAGAAGCACGGTCCGGTCGCCCTGCTGCACTTCGACGCGCACCTGGACACCTGGGACACCTACTTCGGCGCCGAGTACACCCACGGCACGCCGTTCCGCCGCGCCGTCGAGGAAGGCATCCTCGACACCGAGGCCCTCTCCCACGTCGGCACCCGCGGCCCGCTGTACGGCAAGCAGGACCTCGACGACGACGCGAAGATGGGCTTCGGCATCGTCACCTCGGCGGACGTCTACCGCCGCGGCGCCGACGAGGTCGCCGACCAGCTGCGCCAGCGCATCGGCGACCGCCCGCTCTACATCTCCATCGACATCGACGTCCTGGACCCGGCGCACGCGCCCGGCACCGGCACCCCCGAGGCGGGCGGCATGACCTCCCGCGAGCTGCTGGAGATCATCCGCGGATTGTCCTCCTGCAACCTCGTTTCCGCCGACGTCGTCGAGGTCGCCCCGGCGTACGATCACGCGGAGATCACCTCGGTCGCGGCCTCGCACACCGCGTACGAGCTCACCACCATCATGAGCCGCCAGATCGCGGCGTCGAAGGCGAAGTAGGCCGAAGGCGAAGCAAGGCGAGGCGAAGCAAGGAGGGCACCGCACCCCGTGACGCACGACCACGACCTGGTACTCCGTCCCACCGCGGCCCAGACGGCCGCCGCGCTCGCGCCGCCGCCGGGGCGCACGGGCGGAGACCTGGTCGTGGAGACGCTGCGCTCGCTGGGCGCCACCACCGTGTTCGGACTGCCGGGGCAGCACGCCCTCGGCCTCTTCGACGCGGTGGGGCGCTCCGACCTGCGGCTGGTCACCCTGCGGGTGGAGAACAACGCCGGATTCGCGGCGGACGCGTACGGCCGGATCACCGGCGAGGCGGCACCCCTCCTGCTGTCCACCGGCCCCGGCGCGCTCACCGCCCTGCCGGCCCTGGCGGAGGCGGCGGCGGCCTCCGCGCCGGTGCTCGCCATCTCCTCCCAGGTGCCGGTCGCAGGCCTCGGCGGCGGGCGGCGCGGCCACCTGCACGAGCTGCGCGACCAGTCCGCGTCCTTCCGCGACGTGGTCAAGTCGGTCCACGAGGCGCGCACCGCCTCCCAGATCCCCTCGGTCGTCGCCGAGGCCTGGGAGTCAGCGCTCACGGCCCCGCACGGCCCGGTCTGGGTGGAGATCCCGGAGGACGTCCTGCAGTCGGAGACGATCGTCCCGCAGGTCACGGGCATGGACGCGACCCCGCACGAGCTCGCGCCCCGCCCGGAGCTGACCGCGGTGGCGGCCCACTGGCTGTCGCGGGCCTCCCGCCCGGTGATCATCGCGGGCGGCGGGGTCGTCCGCTCGGACGCCTCCGGCAAGCTCAGGCAGCTGGCGGAGCGGCTGGGCGCACCCGTGGTCACCACCTTCGGCGGCAAGGGCGCCTTCCCCTGGACGCACCCGCTGTCCCTCCAGTCCTGGCTGGAGGACCGCCACATGACGGACTTCCTGGAGGACGCCGACGTGCTCCTCGTCGTCGGCTCGGGCCTGGGCGAGCTGTCCTCGAACTACCACACCTTCTTCCCCACGGGCCGGATCGTCCAGATCGACGCGGACCTCGGCAAGCTGGAGTCCAACCACCCGGCCCTGGGCATCCACGCCGACGCCCGCCTCGCCCTCCAGGCGCTGCTGGAGACCGTGGACGAGCGGCAGGACGACCACGCCCCCGAGCGGGTCCGCATGGTCCTGGAGGACATCGCGGCCCGCCTCGCGGACCAGGACCTGGCCCTGGAGCAGTCCCTCCTGGCCTCGATCCGGACCGCGCTGCCGGCCCGCTCGCCGTCCTTCTGGGACATGACGATCCTGTCCTACTGGGCGTGGTCGGCCTTCGACGCCAGGCACCCCAACACCATGCACTCGGCCCAGGGCGCGGGCGGCCTCGGCTACGCCTTCCCGGCGGCCCTCGGCGCCTGCGTCGCGGAGCCGGGCACCCCGGTGCTCGCCGTCTCGGGGGACGGCGGCGCGATGTACTCGCTCGCGGAGCTGGCGACGGCCCGGCAGCACGATCTGGACGTCACCTGGCTGATCGTGGACGACGGCGGCTACGGCATCCTGCGCGCGTACATGACCGACGCCTTCGAAGGCCGCACCACGGGCACGGACCTCACCCGCCCGGACTTCGCCGCCCTGGCGCGGTCCTTCGGCGTCCCGGCGGCCACGACCACCCCGGAGTCGCTGACGGGTGACCTCAGGAAGGCCCTCGCCACCCCGGGCCCCTCGGTCCTGGTCCTCCCGGCCACCCTCAGGATGTTCGCCCCCACCCACCTCTGAACCCGTACCCGTCTGAACCCGTACCCGCGCGAAGCGGCCCCGCGACCCGGACGGACCACGAACCGGGGCTCCCCGGGTGCGCCGGAGGCGCCCGGAGTACACGTTCGAATGGTTGCGGCGGGATGAAATCCGCCGGTCGGGGCGTTCCCGCTTCCGGCAGGACAGGACCGAACGGGGAGGCCTACGTGGCGGCGGCACAGACAGCGGCGGGGGAGAAACGGGGCTGGGTCAGGCGGCTGGCCGCCCACACCTGGCGGTACAGGGCGAACGTGCTGCTCGCGCTCGGCTCCTCGCTGGCGGGGATGGCCGTCATGGCGCTCGTGCCACTGGTCACCAAGGTGATCATCGACGACGTCATCGGGGACCGCTCCAAGCCCATGGGTCCCTGGGCGGGGATGCTCGTGGCCGCGGCCCTGCTCGTGTACGTGCTCACCTACATACGCCGGTACTACGGCGGACGCCTCGCCCTCGACGTGCAGCACGACCTGCGCACCGAGATGTACGACACCATCTCCCGCCTCGACGGGCGGCGCCAGGACGAGCTGTCCACCGGGCAGGTCGTCGGGCGCGCCACCACGGACCTGCAGCTGATCCAGGGCCTGCTCTTCATGCTCCCGATGACCATCGGGAACTTCCTGCTCTTCGGGATATCCCTCGGGATCATGCTGTGGCTGTCGCCGCTGCTGACCGTCGTCGCGCTGCTGATGGCGCCCGCGCTCTGGTTCATCGCCAAGCGCAGCCGCAGGAAGCTCTTCCCCGCCACCTGGCACGCGCAGAGCCAGGCGGCCGCGGTCGCGAGCGTGGTCGACGGGGCCGTGACCGGCGTACGCGTCGTCAAGGGCTTCGGCCAGGAGGAGCAGGAGACCGGCAAGCTCCGCGAGGCCGGGCGCCGGCTGTTCGCCGGGCGGATGCGGGCCATCCGCCTCAACTCGCGCTACACCCCCGCCCTCCAGGCCGTGCCCGCGCTCGCCCAGGTCGCCATGCTGGCCCTCGGCGGCTGGATGGCCACCGAAGGGCAGGTCACCCTCGGCACCTTCGTCGCCTTCTCCACCTACCTCGCGCAGCTCGTCGGCCCCGTCCGCATGCTCGCCATGGTCCTCACCGTCGCCCAGCAGGCCCGGGCCGGCGCGGAGCGGGTCTTCGAGCTCATCGACACCGAGCCCGCGATCCGGGAGGGCGTACACGAACTGCCCGCCGACGCGCCCGCCACCGTCGAGTTCGAGGACGTCCGCTTCGGCTACGACCCCGAGCGGCCCGTCCTCGACGGCTTCTCGCTGTCGGTGGCGGAGGGCGAGACCGTCGCCGTCGTCGGCGCCTCGGGCAGCGGAAAGTCCACCGTCTCCCTCCTCATGCCGCGCTTCTACGACGCCGACCGCGGCACCGTCCGCATCGGCGGTCACGACGTCCGCGAGCTGACCTACACGTCCCTGCGCGGCGCGATCGGCCTCGTCCCCGAGGACTCCTTCCTCTTCTCCGACACCATCCGGGCGAACATCGCCTACGGGCATCCCGACGCCACCGACGAGCAGATCCAGGCCGCCGCCCGCGCCGCCCAGGCCGACGGATTCGTCCGGGCGCTGCCCGCCGGGTACGACACCAAGGTCGGCGAGCAGGGCCTGACCCTCTCCGGCGGCCAGCGCCAGCGCATCGCCCTGGCCCGCGCCATCCTCACCGACCCCCGGCTGCTGCTCCTCGACGACGCCACCTCCGCCGTGGACGCCCGCGTCGAGCACGAGATCCACGAGGCCCTGCGCGCCGTCATGGCCGGCCGGACCACCCTGCTGATCGCCCACCGCCGCTCCACGCTCGCGCTGGCCGACCGGATCGCCGTGCTGGACCGCGGGCGGCTCGCCGAGATCGGGACGCACGAGGAGCTCCAGAAGCGCTCGCCGCTCTACCGCAGGCTGCTGACCGACCCCGACGCGCTCGGCGCCGGTTCGCCGCGGACCCCGGACGCCCTCGCGATGGCCGAGTTCGAGAGCGAGCTCGACCGCGACCTCGAACGCGACATCGAGCTGGAAGCCGAGATCGACTCCGAGCCCGTCAACGCCAAGCGCAGGGTCCCCGCCGGGATCACCCCCGAGCTGTGGCGCCGACGTGAGGAGCCGGACGCGGCGACCGGCCCCGGCACGGCCCCCGCCGCCGGTGCGGGCGTGCCCGGAGCCGGCCACTCGATGGCCGGTGCGGTGGCCGGGACGCCCGCCACTCCCGAACTGCTCGCCCAGGTGGCCGCGCTGCCGCCCGCCGACGACCGGCCCGACGTGGACGAGACCCGCGCGGCCGCCGCCGAGGACAGCTATGGGCTGCGCCGCCTGCTCAGGGGGTTCTGGGCACCGCTCGCCATCAGCCTCGCCCTCGTGGCCGTGGACGCGGGATCCGGACTGCTCCTGCCGATCCTGATCCGCCACGGCATCGACCAGGGCGTGGAAGCGGCCGTGCTCGGCGCCGTCTGGGTGGCCGCCGGGCTCGCCCTCGCCGTCGTCGTAGCCCAGTGGGCCGCACAGTTCGCCGAGACCCGGATGACGGGCCGCACCGGCGAGCGCGTCCTGTACTCCCTCCGCGTCAAGATCTTCGCCCAGCTCCAGCGGCTGGGGCTCGACTACTACGAGCGCGAGCTGACCGGCAAGATCATGACCCGGATGACCACGGACGTGGACTCGCTGTCCACGTTCCTCCAGACCGGGCTGGTCACGGCCGTCGTCTCCGTCTTCACCTTCTTCGGGATCCTGATCGCCCTGCTCGTCCTGGACGTCGAGCTCGCGCTGATCGTCTTCGCGACCCTCCCCGTCCTGGTCGTCGGGACGATCGTGTTCCGCCGCAGGTCGGTCGCCGCCTACGAGCTCGCCCGCGACCGGGTCAGCCTGGTCAACGCCGACCTCCAGGAGTCCGTCTCCGGCCTGCGCATCGTGCAGGCCTTCCGCCGCGAGGGCTCCGGCGCCACCCGCTTCGCCGAGCGCAGCGACTCCTACCGGCAGGCCCGGGTCCGCGGCCAGTGGCTGATATCGGTCTACTTCCCGTTCGTCCAGCTCCTGTCCTCGGCCGCCGCGGCCGCCGTGCTCATCGTCGGCGCGGGCCGGGTGGAGGCCGGGACGCTCACCACCGGCGCCCTCGTCGCGTACCTGCTCTACATCGACCTCTTCTTCGCCCCGGTCCAGCAGCTCTCCCAGGTCTTCGACGGTTACCAGCAGGCCACCGTCTCCCTCGGCCGCATCCAGGGGCTGCTGCGGGAGCCCACCACCACCCCGCGGCCCGCCGCCCCGCGTGAACTGCCGGAGCTGCGCGGCGAGATCGCCTTCGAGAACGTCCGCTTCCAGTACGGGACGGCCGCCGAACGCGGCGAGAAGGGCGACGCCCTGGCCGGGATCAGCCTGCGCATACCCGCCGGGCAGACCGTGGCCTTCGTCGGCGAGACCGGGGCGGGGAAGTCCACGCTGGTGAAGATGGTGGCCCGGTTCTACGACCCGACCTCCGGGCGGATCACCGCCGACGGCACCGACCTGCGGGAGCTCGACCTGACGGAGTACCGCCACCGGCTGGGCGTCGTCCCCCAGGAGTCGTACCTCTTCCCGGGGACGGTTCGCGACGCCATCGCCTACGGTCGGCCGGACGCGAGCGACGCCGAGGTGGAGGCCGCCGCCCGCGCGGTCGGCGCCCACGCCATGATCGCCACCCTGGACGGCGGCTACCTGCACACCGTCGCCGAACGCGGCCGCAACCTCTCCGCAGGCCAGCGCCAGCTGATCGCGCTGGCCCGCGCCGAGCTGGTCGACCCGGACGTGCTGCTGCTGGACGAGGCCACCGCCGCCCTCGACCTGGCCACCGAGGCCCAGGTCAACCAGGCGACGGACCGGCTGGCGGGCCGGCGCACCACCCTGGTCGTGGCGCACCGGCTGACCACCGCCGCGCGCGCCGACCGGGTCGTCGTGATGGACCGGGGCCGCGTCGTCGAGGACGGCCCGCACGCCGACCTCCTCGCGCTCGGCGGGCGGTACGCGGAGCTGTGGCGCACCTTCGTCGGGGAGGACGAGCACGCGGCGGCCTGAAAGGCAGGGCCCCCGGGTCAGAACTCGCCGAACAGCAGGTTCCCCGGGGCGTCCTCGTCCTCGCCGGTGTAGTAGTCCCGTACCGCGCCGAGGAGTTCGTCCACGGTCAGGGTGCCGTCCCCGTCCGCGTCGATCCGCCGGAACAGCGCCTCGGTGTGGGCGGGGCTCAGGTTCGTGTCGAAGGCCTCCTGCGCCCGGTGGAACTCCTCCGGGCTGATGCGCCCGTCGCCGTCGGTGTCCACGATCGTGAGGAGCGCCCGCATCATCGGGCGGAAGGAGCGGTCGTAGGCCGGCCCGCCCTGCGCGTACAGCCGGGTCATGCCCAGCTTGTACTCCTCGGGCGTGACCTTGCCGTCGCGGTCCAGGTCCAGCTCGGTGAAGAGGTCCTGCCAGAAGTCGGCCAGCCCGCCCATCACGAGGGCGGCCCTCGGCGAGTCGGCCGGCTCCGCGAGGGCGGTCAGCAGCCGGGAGCCGAGCGCGATGATGTCGTCGGCGTCGATCACCCCGCTCCGGTCGGCGTCCAGGTGCGTGAAGGCGCGCTCCAGCTTGCGGTCGAGCAGGTCGTTCGTCATGTGAGTGCCTTTCACGGCTCTGTCCGCCCCCGGCTCTGCGGACACGTTGTGCGGGCTTGCGGTCACCTAGCGTAATGTCCCGGTGGGTTGCGAACTCCCCCGTTCCCGCCGGGGAGTTGCGGATGCACCCGTACGAGCGAGGGGCGGACCGGGGCGGGATGGGTTCGGTCCTTAGGGGCGGCAACCTTTCGCGGCGTCCGGGCGTCGTACGTGCGTGCGCGCGTGCGTCGTGCGTACGACCGATCGGGGGACTGGATGGTGAACGGGCTGAGCGGGCGGGGCCGTCGGGCCGCGTCGCTGGGAGCGCTCACAGCGGCCCTGTGGCTCTGCGTCGGCGGGCTGTTCGCCGGGGCGCCCGTCCGGGCCGCCGGCGGCGGGTGTGCGGGCCGGCTGGTCCGGACGGTGCCCTTCGATGCGGGCGAGCTGCGCGTCTACAAGAGCCGCAGCCGGGCCTGTGCGATGGCCGTGGCCCGGACCGCCGGAGAGCGGCGGCGGATGGCGGTGAGCATCCAGCCGCGCGGCGGCGCACCCGTGCGCGACGGCGGACGGTTCACCCGGCATGCCGGGCCCGTCACCGTGGGGGCGATCAGCCGCTGTGTGTACGTCAAGGGGAACGTGGGAGCCGGCTCGGCCGACTCCGGCTGGATCCTTTGCTGACGGACAGTCCCAACTGAGTCTGTTCAGGAGCGTGTTGGCCCCGCTAGGTTCACGGCGACCGAAGTGAACCCAAGGGGAGGGCGAATGCGCAAGACGCTCGGATGGCTGCTGTCGCTCGTGGTGCTCATCGGCACCATGGGTGCGGCCGGCTCCACGGCTCAGGCGGCCACCGCCGCGGGGCCGGCGGCCGCCGCGGACATCAAGGACCAGATCCTCGGCATTCCCGGGATGAGCCTGATCGAGGAGAAGCCGTACCCCGGCTACCGATTCTTCGTGCTGAACTACGAGCAGCCGGTCGACCACCGGCAGCCGTGGAAGGGCACCTTCACCCAGCGCCTGACCCTGCTGCACAAGGACTTCTCGCGTCCTTCGGTGTTCTTCACCTCCGGCTACAACGTCAGCACCAACCCGCGCCGCAGCGAGCCGACGGCCATCATCGACGGCAACCAGGTGTCCATGGAGTATCGGTTCTTCACGCCCTCCCGGCCCGCCCCGGCCGACTGGGCCAACCTCGACATCTGGCAGGCCGCCAGTGACCAGCACCGCATCTTCACCGCCCTGAAGAAGATCTACAAGAAGAACTGGCTGGCCACGGGCGGCAGCAAGGGCGGCATGACGGCGACGTACTACGAGCGCTTCTACCCGCACGACATGGACGGTGTGGTCGCGTACGTCGCGCCCAACGACGTCGTCGACCAGCAGGACTCGGCCTATGACCGGTTCTTCGCCAAGGTCGGCACCAAGGAGTGCCGCGACAGGCTGAACGCCCTCCAGCGCGAGGCCCTCGTGCGCCGCGAGCCGCTGGAGGCCAGGTACGCGGCGGCCGCCGCCGAGAACGGCTGGACCTTCACCACCGTCGGCAGCCTGGACCGGGCCTACGAGGCCGTCGTGCTCGACTACGTGTGGGCCTTCTGGCAGTACAGCCTGCTGGCCGACTGCGGCTCGATCCCGGCCGCGGCCACCGCCACCGACCAGCAGATCTGGGACTCGATCGACGCGATCTCCGGCTTCTCCGCCTACACCGACCAGGGCCTGGAGACGTACACGCCGTACTACTACCAGGCGGGCACCCAGCTCGGCTCCCCGAACATCAAGCAGCCGCACCTGGGCAACCTGAGCCGCTACGGCTACCAGCCGCCGCGCAACTTCGTGCCCCGCGACATCCCCATGACCTTCCAGCCGGGAGCCATGGCGGACATCGACCGGTGGGTGCGCGACAACGCCCACCAGATGCTGTTCGTGTACGGGCAGAACGACCCGTGGGGCGCCGAGCCGTTCCGCATCGGGTACACGGCGCACGACAGCTACGTGATGATCGCCCCGGGCGCCAACCACGGCGCGAACGTCGCCAAGCTCATGGACGGCGAGAAGGCCCTGGCCACCGCCAAGATCCTCCAGTGGGCCGGGGTCGCCCCGGCCGCCGCGCTCGCCGATCCGGGCCGGGCGGCACCGCTGGCCGCCCCGGACGCCGAGCTCGACCTGCGCGACCTGGAGCGTGAGCCCCAGCTGCGCCCGTAGCCCCGGCCGGTGGGCGGCGAGGGCGTGTCCGCATCCCGCGGGCACGCCCTCCGCCGTGTCGGACCTCGGACACCGGATGCCCCGTCTCGGGTCCGCGTCTCAGGTGTCGAGCGTCAACCCGTGGCCCAGTGGGTAGCGGCCCGGTACCGGAACGGGCAGGCGGCCCTCGGGCCGGGCCGCCCCGGTGAGGACCCGGGCCGCCGCGCGCATCTCCGCGTCCCCCCAGGAGTACGTGGCCAGCTCCGCCGCGCAGGCCGGCAGGCGGGCCGAGTCGTAGGGATTGCGGAGCGCCACCAGAATCACCGGGACACCGGTGGCGAGCAGGTCGGCCACCAGGGTGCGCTGCGTCCCGCCCTCCTCCGGGACGTTGTACGTGCACACCAGCACCGCCGCGTGCCCCGGCGCCGCGGCGGCCGCGCGCGCCGGCGCCACCGCCGCGGCCCGACAGCCCAGCGCGGTCAACTCCCGGGCCAGCACGACCGTGGGCGGTCCGGTGCCGGCGGTGGGGGAGATCGGATCCGTCCCGGTGACCAGCAGTCGGGGCGCGGCCCCGGCGTCGAGCGGCACCAGCCCGCCGGGGTTCGCCAGCAGGGTCGTCGTGGCGGCCGCGATCCGGTCGGCGGCGTCGAGGTGCCCGCGCACGCCGACGGTCGCCTCCACCGCCTGGGCCGAGGGACGGACCTCGTCGAACAGGCCCCGACGGGCCTTCAGCTCCAGGATCCGCAGCACCGACTCCTCGACGCGGCTCTCGGCCAGCTCGCCCGACGCGACGGCCGCCATCACGCTGCGGTGGGCCAGCGGCAGGTCCGGCGGGTTCAGCAGCTGGTCACAGCCCGCCAGGAGAGCCAGTACGGGCACGCGATCGTCGCCGTACTTCTGGCGGACCCCGGCCATGTCCAGGGCGTCGGTGACCACCACCCCCCGGAAGCCCAGGCGTTCGCGCAGGATGCCGGTGACGATCGGCCGGGAGAGGGTCGCCGGGTCACCCGAGGGATCCAGCGCGGGGAAGACGATGTGCGCCGTCATGACCGCGTCGACGCCGGCCTCCACCGCGGCCCGGAAGGGCGGCTCGTCCAGCTCCTCCCAGGCGGCGCGGGTGTGCCGCATGACCGGCAGCCCGACATGGCTGTCGGTCTCGGTGTCGCCGTGACCGGGGAAGTGCTTGGCGGTGGCGGCCACGCTGGCGCCCTGGTAGCCGCGCACCTGGGCCGCCACCAGCTCCGCCACGGCCTGCGGGTCGGAGCCGAAGGAGCGTACGCCGATGACCGGATTGGCCGGGTTGACGTTGACGTCGGCCACGGGTGCGTAGTCCTGCCGGATGCCCATGGCGGCGAGTTCGGCACCCGCGATGCGGGCGGCGCGCCGGGCGTCGGCGGCGGAACCGGAGGCGCCGAGGGCCATCGCCCCCGGGAACAGGGTCGCGGGCTTGCCGATACGGGCGACGGCACCGTGCTCCTGGTCGGTGGAGAGCAGCAGCGGGATCCGGGAGCCGGTGGTGAGGGCGGCCTGCTGGAGGCCAGCCGAGAGCGCCGCGATCTGCTGCGGGGTCCGGGTGTTGTGGGCCCAGGCGAAGTAGACGATCCCGCCCAGGTGGTAGCGGGACACCAGCTCGGCGGCGGTGCGCACGCCGAACTGCGCCCGGTTCTCCTCGGCGTCGGCCGGGTCGGGAT
Source organism: Streptomyces sp. NPDC058880 (assembly GCF_042742535.1). NCBI lineage: Bacteria > Bacillati > Actinomycetota > Actinomycetes > Kitasatosporales > Streptomycetaceae > Streptomyces > Streptomyces sp. NPDC058880. The sequence continues at coordinate 68,112 of NZ_JBHYMC010000004.1, read as the reverse complement.
CGGTCGCGGAATGCCCGTAGGCCCGGCAGACGAAGAGCTGGCCGACCTTCTCGGCGAGGCTCATGCGGTCGACGGCGTGTCGCAGCCGGGCCGGGTCGGGCCGGCGGCCCGCGGGTTCCTCGGGGTTGCGGGCGTCTACGGCGGTGGTCCGGGCGGGCCCCGAGGTGGCGGCGACAGCCCCCACGGCCGTGGCGGCGGCCGCGGCGGCCGCGGCGAGCAGGTTCCGGCGGGAGGCGTGGTTCGGCACGGGCCGGACCCTACCCCTGCCGTCCGGGCGGGGCCGGGCGTGTCGGGGCGTGTCGCCCCGCCGGTGCGGGCGGTCCGCCGGCCGGGGGACCGCCCGCACGGGGGGCCGACGCGGCCCAGTGCTCCTGGAGGGTGCGGACCGTCTCGGTAATGGCCGGGCGGCGGGCGGCGCCGGTCCGCCAGAGGGCGTACAGCCTGCGGACGGGCCCCGGCTCCAGCGCGACGGCCACGGCCCCCGGAGGCAGCACGCCGGTGCCCAGCCGGGGGACGACCGCCACCCCGAGACCGGCCGCGACCAGGGCGACGATGGTGTGGTTCTCCTCGGCGACGTGCACGATGTCCGGCTCGAAGCCGGCGGTGCGCAGCGTCCGCATCAGCCAGTCGTGGCAGACCCTTCCGGGCGGCTGGCACACCCAGCGCTCACCGCCGAGGTCGGAGCGCCGGACGGTTTCCCGGGCGGTGAAGGCATGCCCGGCCGGCACCACCAGGTCGCAGCGGTCGTCCCCGATCAGGGCCTGCTCCACCCCCTCGGGAGCGGGCAGCGGGGCGATGTCCCAGTCGTGGGCCACGGCCAGATCGGTGACGCCGCGGGCCACGAGGTCGACGGACAGGTGCGGGTCGACCTCGGTCAGGCGCACGTCCAGGGCCGGGTGACGGCGGGCCAGATCGGCCAGCACCCCCGGCAGCAGGCCGCGCGCGGCCGAGGCGAACGCGGCGACCGTGAGCAGCCCGCTCGGCCGGCCGCGCCGCTCCTCCAAAGTGGTCTCGGCGCGCTCCACGATCGCCAGCAACTCCCGTGCGGTGTCCGCCAGGTGGCGGGCCTCCTCGGTGAGGGCGACCCCGCGTCCGCGCCGCTCCAGCAGGGTGGTGCGGGTCTCCCGTTCCAGCTTGGCGATCTGCTGCGAGACGGCGGAGGGGGTGTAGCCGAGGGCGGCCGCCGCGCCCGCGACCGAGCCGTGGACGGAGACGGCGTGCAGTGCGCGCAGCCGGGCGAGATCGAGCATGCCCCCCATGCTATTCGTCAGCGATGCTTCATCCATGGATGAAGAGATCCGTGCTGGTGCTACACGGTCGGGCCGGTCGATGCTCGGTTCATGCGTCCCGTACACACCGCACTCGCCGTGCTCGTCGCCGCCGTCTGGGGTTTCAACTTCGTGGTGATCGAGGTCGGACTCGACCACTTCCCGCCCCTGCTGCTGTCCGCGCTGCGCTTTCTCGTCGCCGCCCTGCCCGCCGTGTTCTTCGTCGGGCCGCCCAAGGTCGCCTGGAAGTGGATCGTGGGGGTGGGGGTCGCCCTCGGCATCGCCAAGTTCGGACTGCTCTTCACCGGCATGGACGCGGGCATGCCGGCCGGGCTGTCCTCCCTGGTCCTGCAGGTCCAGGCCGTCTTCACCGCCGTCCTGGCCGCCGTCGTGCTCCGGGAGCGGCCGGGCCGGGCCAGGGTGACCGGCATGGCCGTGGCGCTCGCCGGGATCGTCGTCGCCGCCGTGGACGGGGGAAGCTCCGGGCCGGTGCTCGGCTTCACGCTGGTCGTGGCGGCCGCCGCCTGCTGGGGCGTCTCCAACGTGCTGACCCGCAAGGCATCCCCGCCCGACGCGCTGAACTTCATGGTGTGGGTGTGCACCGTGCCGGTGCTGCCGCTGCTCGGGCTGTCGCTGCTGCTGGAGGGGCCCGAACGCGACCTGGCCGCGCTGCGGGCCCTGGACTGGTCCGGGGCGGGCGTCATCGCCTACGTCGCGTGGGTCTCGACCGTGTTGGGCTTCGGGGCCTGGGGCTACCTGCTGCGCCGCTACCCGGCCTCGGCGGTGGCACCGTTCAGCCTGCTCGTACCGGTCTTCGGGATGTCATCGGCCGCGCTGTTGCTGGGGGAGCAGGTGTCGGGCCTGCGCTGGGTGGCGGCGGTGCTGCTGGTGGGCGGGGTGGCACTGACGTCGCTGGCCCCCGCACGGCCGGGGCCCCGTACGGCCGCCCGCGCGCCGGTCGGCGGGGCCGTCAGCGCGGCGAGCCGTCCTGCAGCGGCAGACGCCAGTCCTGCCCGATGAGGGAGACCCCGTAGGAGCGGTGCGGGCGCTCGGCGACCAGGGTGAAGCCCGCCCTCAGGTAGAGCCCGCGGGCGTCGGTCAGCACGTCGTTGGTCCACAGCACCAGCTCGCGGTAGCCCACCGAGCGGGCGAAGGAGACGACCGTGTCGACCAGCAGGCTGCCGATGCCGCGGCCGCGTCCCGCCGGGTCGACCAGGAGCAGCCGCAGCCGGGCGGTGCCGGGTGCGCCCTCCTCGCGTACGCACATCACCGAGCCCACCGGCCGTCCGTCCAGCTCGGCGATCCAGACCCGTTCGAGGTACGGGTCGTGGTCCTCGGCGAAGTCGGCGACGATCCGGGCCACCAGGCCCTCGAACGAGGCGTTCCAGCCGTACTCGGCGGCGTACAGCGCGCCGTGCCGCTGGACGATCCAGCCCAGCTCGCCGGGTGCCGGGTCGCGCAGGAGCAGGCCCTTCGCCCCGGGGTCCGCAGGTGCCTGGGGTGCCGCGGGCGTGTCCATGGCGCCCGAGGATAGCGCGCGGGGCGGTCCGGGGGGACGCCCCGCGCGCGCCGGACCGCCCGGCCCGTGCGGGCACCGGGGCGGCTACTTCCTGTCGCCGCCGAGGACCTGGCCCAGCAGGTCGCCGAGGCCGCCCCCGCCCGCGGGGGGCGCGCCGGGGGCTCCTCCGGCGGGCGTGCCGGCGGCCCGGCCGGAGGCGGCGCGCTTGGCGAACACCGCCAGCAGGACCGGGATCAGCAGCTCGACGACCCGGCTGACGGTGGCCGCGGGGATCCCGGTCTTCTTCGCGACGGCGTCGGCCACGGGCCGGCTCAGCCTGGCCAGCACCCCGGCCATCATTCCGCCGCTCAGCAGCCCGCCGAGACCGCCGCCCAGCGTGGACACGCCCTGCAGCGGGGGCTCGGCGACCTCGGCGAGGGCCCTGCGGACCTCCGCGCCGTCCGCGTCGTCGGCGTCGGCCTGCTGCCGGAGGCCGCCGGTCATCGCCCCGACCGTGGTCGTCACCGTGTCGCGCGCTCCGGCGGTGTCCGTGCCGAGCAGCGAGGCGATCTCGTTCAGCCGGTCGTCACCGAGCTCGCCCAGCACGTCGTCCTGCAATGAGGATTCGCTCATGCCTGAAACGCTACGTCCGTACCGATTTGCCAGCACCTCGGGTAGGCGTTGGGTAACGGAAACATAAAGGTGGGACTTCGGGTGCAACCCTGCGGTGGGGGTCGAGGGTCGTAGGGTGCGTCGGGACTTCCGGGGAGGGATCCGGGGGGATCGGGAAGTCCGACACGGGAGGGGTAACCGTGAGGGGGTCCGGCCGCGAGGCGGGACCCCCTTCGCGCTGTCCGAGGCCTCGTCCACAGGCCTGACGGGATGTCGGCGCGGCCCGGTAGTTTCGGGTCATGGAAACGGACGGGGTACGGGCGGCGGTGCAGCGGGCGGTGGTCGAGGGCGTCCTCGAACGCATCACCTACGCCAATGAGGAGAGCGGCTACACCGTCGCCCGCGTCGACACCGGCCGCGGCGCCGGCGACCTGCTCACCGTGGTCGGCTCCCTGCTGGGCGCGCAGCCCGGCGAATCACTGCGCATGGAGGGCCGTTGGGGCTCCCACCCGCAGTACGGCAAGCAGTTCACCGTGGAGAACTACCGGACCGTCCTGCCGGCCACCATCCAGGGCATCCGCCGGTACCTCGGATCCGGCCTGATCAAGGGCATCGGACCCAAGATCGCCGACCGGATCGTGGAGCACTTCGGGACCGGCACGCTCGACGTGATCGAGGCCGAGCCGAAGCGCCTGATCGAGGTCCCCGGGCTGGGGCCCAAGCGGACGAAGCTGATCGGTGCCGCCTGGGAGGAGCAGAAGGCCATCAAGGAGGTCATGGTCTTCCTTCAGGGCGTCGGCGTCTCCACCTCCATCGCCGTGCGCATCTACAAGAAGTACGGCGACGCCTCCATCTCCGTCGTCAACAACCAGCCCTACCGTCTCGCCGCCGATGTGTGGGGCATCGGCTTCCTGACGGCGGACCGCATCGCGCAGGCCGTCGGGATCCCGCACGACAGCCCCGAGCGCGTCAAGGCCGGATTGCAGTACGCGCTGTCCCAATCCACCGACCAGGGCCACTGCTTCCTGCCCGAGGAGAAGCTCATCGCCGACGGGGTCAAACTGCTCCAGGTCGACACCGGGCTGGTGATCGAGTGCCTGGCCGAGCTCGCCGCCGACCCCGAGGGGGTCGTGCGGGAGTCCGTGCCGGACCCGCAGGGCGGGCCCGACCCGCTGACCGCCGTGTACCTGGTGCCCTTCCACCGGGCCGAGCTGTCCCTGGTCGGGCAGGTGCGCCGGCTCCTGCGCGCCGAGGACGACCGGCTGCCGTCCTTCCAGGACGTGGACTGGGACAAGGCCCTCGGCTGGCTCGCCGGGCGTACCGGGGCCGCGCTCGCCCCCGAGCAGCGGGAGGCGGTCAGGCTGGCGCTGACCCGCCGGGTCGCCGTCCTCACCGGCGGGCCCGGCTGCGGCAAGTCCTTCACCGTGCGCTCCATCGTCGAGCTGGCCCGGGCGAAGAAGGCCAAGGTGGTGCTGGCCGCACCCACCGGACGGGCCGCGAAGCGGCTGTCGGAGCTCACCGGGGCCGAGGCCTCCACGGTGCACCGGCTGCTGGAGCTCAAACCGGGCGGGGACGCCGCGTACGACCGGGACCGGCCGCTGGACGCCGACCTGGTCGTGGTCGACGAGGCCTCGATGCTGGACCTGCTGCTGGCCAACAAGCTGGTCAAGGCGGTGGCCCCGGGGGCCCACCTGCTGCTGGTGGGGGATGTGGACCAGCTGCCGTCGGTGGGCGCGGGGGAGGTGCTGAGGGACCTGCTGGCCGAGGACGGCCCGGTGCCCGCGGTGCGCCTGACCCGGATCTTCCGGCAGGCCCAGCAGTCCGGCGTGGTCACCAACGCGCACCGCATCAACACCGGGCTGCCGCCGATCACCGACGGGCTGCCGGACTTCTTCCTCTTCCCCGAGGAGGACACCGAGGCGGCGGGCGTGCTCGCCGTGGACGTGGCGGCCCGCAGGATCCCGGCCAGGTTCGGCCTCGATCCCCGGCGGGACGTCCAGGTGCTCGCACCCATGCACCGCGGCCCGGCGGGCGCCGGGAACCTCAACGGGCTGCTCCAGCAGGCGATGACGCCGGCCCGCCCCGACCTGCCGGAGAAGCGCTTCGGCGGCCGGGTCTTCCGGGTGGGCGACAAGGTCACCCAGATCCGCAACAACTACGAGAAGGGGGCCAACGGCGTCTTCAACGGCACCGTCGGGGTGGTTGTCGGCCTGGACGCGGACGAACAGCGCCTGACGGTGCGGACGGAGGAGGACGAGGAGATCGGCTACGAGTTCTCCGAGCTCGACGAGCTGGCCCACGCCTACGCCGTCACCATCCACCGCTCCCAGGGAAGTGAATATCCCGCCGTGGTGATCCCGGTCACCACCGGGGCTTGGATGATGCTCCAGCGCAATCTGCTCTACACGGCGGTGACCAGGGCGAAGAAGCTGGTCGTCCTCGTCGGGTCCCGAAAGGCTCTCGGTCAGGCCGTGCGGACCGTTTCCGCAGGTAGGAGGTACACGGCGGTGGCGGCGCGGCTCTCCGGCCGCATACCGGTGGGAAACATCACCTAAATGATCGATCATTTGGGGTTCCCGCCGCCGTTCGGAGGGGGCAGGATGGACAAGTTGGCGGCACTCAGTGCCGTCGGAAGGACCAAACGCCGACCCCGAGTGCACTCTCCTGCGCCAAATGGGGGAAGGTAGAGGCAGTCAGGGCACCTCGAAGAAGAGGCACTACGTCGGTGAGGGATGACGTGAGCGACAACTCTGTAGTACTCCGGTACGCGGACGGCGAATACACCTACCCGGTGGTTGAGAGCACCGTCGGCGACCAGGGCTTCGACATCTCGAAGCTGCGGGCCCAGACCGGGCTCGTGACGTTGGACAGTGGCTACGGCAACACCGCCGCCTACAAGTCCGCGATCACCTACCTCGACGGTGAGCAGGGCATCCTGCGCTACCGCGGCTACCCGATCGAGCAGCTGGCCGAGCGGTCGTCCTTTATCGAGGTGGCCTACCTGCTGATCAACGGTGAGCTGCCCACCGTCGACGAGCTCGCGTCCTTCCGCAACGAGATCACCCAGCACACGCTGCTCCACGAGGACGTGAAGCGCTTCTACGACGGCTTCCCGCGCGACGCCCACCCGATGGCCATGCTGTCGTCCGTGGTCAGCGCGCTGTCCACGTTCTACCAGGACAGCCACAACCCGTTCGACGAGAAGCAGCGCCACCTCTCGACGATCCGCCTGCTGGCCAAGCTCCCGACGATCGCGGCCTACGCGTACAAGAAGTCGGTCGGCCACCCGGTGGTCTACCCGCGCAACGACCTCAGCTACGTCGAGAACTTCCTGCGCATGACCTTCTCCGTGCCGGCCCAGGAGTACGACCTGGACCCGGTCGTCGTCTCCGCGCTCGACAAGCTGCTGATCCTGCACGCGGACCACGAGCAGAACTGCTCCACCTCCACGGTGCGCCTGGTCGGCTCCTCGCAGGCGAACATGTTCGCCTCGATCTCCGCCGGCATCTCGGCCCTGTGGGGTCCGCTGCACGGTGGTGCCAACCAGTCCGTCCTCGAGATGCTGGAAGGCATCAAGAACGACGGCGGCGACGTCGACGCCTTCATCCGCAAGGTGAAGAACAAGGAGGACGGCGTCCGCCTGATGGGCTTCGGGCACCGCGTCTACAAGAGCTTCGACCCCCGGGCGAAGATCATCAAGGCGGCGGCGCACGATGTCCTCTCGGCACTCGGCAAGAGCGACGAGCTGCTCGACATCGCGCTCAAGCTGGAGGAGCACGCGCTCGCCGACGAGTACTTCGTCTCGCGCAACCTCTACCCGAACGTGGACTTCTACACCGGTCTGATCTACCGGGCCATGGGCTTCCCCACCGAGATGTTCACCGTGCTCTTCGCGCTCGGCCGCCTCCCGGGCTGGATTGCCCAGTGGCAGGAAATGATCAAGGAGCCGGGTTCCCGCATCGGGCGCCCCCGCCAGATCTACACGGGCGAGGTCCTGCGCGACTTCGTTCCCGTCGAGGCCCGCTGACCCGAGGCCCCAGGGTGCCCCGCCGAGCCGCGCGGCACCGCCCCAGGCACACAAGAAGCGCCCCGCCGTCGATCCCCCCACGGGTCGACGGTCGGGGCGTTTCCCATTCCCCCCGAAACGGATTCCCCCCACGGGACCCGGATCGGGGCGTCCTTGAGCCGGGACCCGTTCGGGTAGGGAGGGCCGCTCAAAGCCTCCCGCGGGCACGTGTCCCGGCCGGCGGGTGCCACGGAAAACCCCCAAGGTTTCCGTGGAACGTCCCCCAAGACGTTCCTGGCACCGCCCCATTAGACCCGTCACGGCCCCGGATGGTTACGCCGAGGTCACTGTGATCTGCGTCTCCCGTGAAGGAAGTGTGGGAACGATGCGAAGGTCATCCCCTATCGGAAGGACCTCAACCGCAGGCTGTTGGTCACCACGAAGACCGAGGAGAAGGCCATCGCGGCTCCCGCGATCATCGGGTTGAGCAGGCCGGCCGCCGCCAGCGGCAGCGCGGCGACGTTGTAGCCGAAGGCCCAGAAGAGGTTGCCCTTGATGGTGGCCAGGGTCCGGCGGGAGAGCCGGATCGCATCCGCCGCCACCCGCAGGTCGCCCCGTACGAGGGTCAGGTCGCCGGCCTCGATGGCTGCGTCGGTGCCGGTGCCCATGGCCAGCCCCAGGTCCGCCTGGGCCAGCGCGGCCGCGTCGTTGACCCCGTCGCCGACCATGGCGACCGTGCGCCCCTCGGCCTGGAGGCGGCGCACCACGTCCACCTTGTCCTGCGGGAGCACCTCGGCGATCACCTCGTCGATGCCCACCTCGCGGGCCACCGTCTCGGCCGCGGCCCGGTTGTCGCCGGTCAGCAGGACCGGGGTCAGGCCCAGCTCCCGCAGTCGCGCGACCGCCTCGGCGCTGGTCTCCTTGACCGCGTCGGCCACGATCAGGACCCCGCGCGCCGCTCCGTCCCAGGCCACCAGTACCGCGGTGCCGCCCTCGGCCTCGGCGGCCGCCTTGGCCTGTGCGAGCCCCTCGGGCAGGGTGATCGACCAGTCGGCCAGCAGCCGCTCGCGGCCCACCAGGACGGCATGCCCGTCGACCACGCCCTGGACGCCGAGCCCGGCGATGTTCTCGAAGCCCTCCGGCACGGGCAGGGCGCCCGCCCGGTCGGCGGCGGCGGTGGCCACGGCCCGGGCGATCGGGTGCTCCGAGGCGTGCTCCAGGGCCCCGGCCAGGCGCAGCAGTTCGAGTTCGTCGATCCCTTCGGCGGTGACGGCGCGGGAGAGGGTCATCCGGCCGGTGGTGACGGTGCCGGTCTTGTCGAGGACCACGGTGTCCACCCGGCGGGTGGACTCCAGCACCTCGGGGCCCTTGATCAGGATGCCGAGCTGTGCGCCCCGCCCGGTGCCGACCATCAGCGCGGTCGGCGTGGCCAGTCCCAGGGCGCACGGGCAGGCGATGATCAGGACGGCAACGGCGGCGGTGAAGGCGGCCGTCGCGTCGTCGGTGGCGAGCAGCCAGCCGGTCCAGGTGGCGAGCGCGAGGACCAGGACGACGGGCACGAAGACCCCGGAGATCCGGTCGGCGAGGCGCTGCACCTCGGCCTTGCCGCTCTGCGCGTCCTCGACCAGCTTGGCCATCCGGGCGAGCTGGGTGTCGGCCCCGACCCTGGTCGCCTCCACGAGCAGGCGCCCAGAGGTGTTGACGGTGGCGCCGGTGACGGAGTCGCCCGCGGACACCTCGACCGGGACGGATTCACCGGTCAGCATGGAGGCGTCCACGGCGGAGCTGCCCTCGACGACCGTGCCGTCGGTGGCGATCTTCTCGCCGGGGCGCACGACGAAGCGGTCGCCCACGGCGAGCTCGGCCACCGGGATGCGCACCTCCCCGCCCGCGCGCAGGACGACGACGTCCTTGGCGCCCAGTTCCAGCAGGGCCTTGAGGGCCGCGCCGGCCTTCCGCTTGGAGCGCGCCTCCAGGTAGCGGCCGAGGAGGATGAAGGTGACGACCCCGGCCGCGACCTCCAGGTAGATGGCGGAGGAGCCGTCCGTGCGGGAAATGGCGAAATCGAAGCCGTGCCGCATGCCGGGCATGCCCGCGTGGCCGAAGAACAGGGCCCACAGCGACCAGGCGAAGGCGGCGAGCGTGCCGACCGAGACCAGGGTGTCCATGGTCGCGGCACCGTGCCGGGCGTTGGTCCAGGCGGCCTTGTGGAAGGGGAGGGCCCCCCACACCACGACGGGCGCAGCCAGGGTCAGCGACAGCCACTGCCAGTTGTCGAACTGCAGGGCGGGGATCATCGCGAGCAGGACGACGGGCAGGGCGAGTGCCGCGGAGACCAGCAGGCGCTGCCGCAGGGCGGACAGCACCGGGTCGGGCGCCGGTGCCCGGTCCGCTTCCTCGCCGCCGCTTCCCCCGGCGGCCGCGGGGGCGGCAGGGGTGGGCGGCGCGGGCTCCTCGGCGGTGTAACCGGTCTTGACGACGGTCGCGATCAGGTCCGCGACCCGGACGTCGCCGCTGTAGGAGACGTGGGCCTTCTCGGTGGCGTAGTTCACCGTGGCCTCGACGCCGTCCATCCGGTTGAGCTTCTTCTCGATGCGGGCTGCGCAGGAGGCGCAGGTCATCCCGCCGATCGAGAGTTCGACCGCCGTTATCGGTCCGTCGTGCACTGTGCTGGTCATGTTCCGGCTCCAGGGGGATGGCCGGGCCGTGCGGGTCCAGTATGAGCTGGCCGGCACGGCCCGGCGGGTGCTGCGCAATGCCGCGGGTGCGGCCGAAGGGGGACGGGTGTCGCTCAGAGCCGTCCGGCGAACTCGTAGCCGGCCTCGTCCACGGCGGCGCGGACGTCCTCGTCGGCCAGCGGGGCGGCGGAGATCACGGTGACCTCGCCGGACGCGGCGACGGCCTTGACCGAGGTGACGCCCGGCAGTGCGGCGATCTCGCTGTTCACCGCGCCCTCGCAGTGGCCGCAGGTCATGCCGGTCACCCGGTAGACGGTGGTGGTCTGGGTGTCCGTCTCGGCGCTCATGTCGTTCTCCTCTTCAGCGGTGTGTCCGGTCGCCGGGGTGGCGGCCGATGCTCCCACCGTCCTCCCGACGACCCAAGAGTATACCCCTGGGGGGTATAAAGCGAGCATCGGCGTCCGGTCCCTCTCCGCCGTGGCGGGCTCAGTCCTCGCGGCGCCCCCGGTTGCCGGGCCGCCGGGCCACCCATGCGCGGACCGTGTCGGCGTACCAGTAGGGCCGGCCGCCCTCCACGTGGTCGGGCGGGGGGAGAAGTCCGTGCTTGCGGTAGGAGCGCACGGTGTCCGGCTGGACCCGGATGTGTGCGGCGATCTCCTTGTACGACCACAGCTGTCGGTCGCTCATCTGGGACACCCTCCTGGTCCACACCGCCGGGCCGGCCGGGAGGCCGTCGGGGGATCCGGCGCGCGGACGCTGACGATCACGTGCCCGGGGAACGACGCGGGCCGGGGGCCGGGGAGGGGCTGTCGACCGCCTGTGACGGAAGACCCGCGTAACGCGGACATGCGTGACACGAGGGCGACCCCCGTGACCGAAGAGTCACGGGGGCCGAAGGGGAGAACGCCGGGGGATGGGCCCCGTGAATCAGCGGTATAGGGCCGGCCGGTCCGCCAGCTCCACCACCGTCCGCGCACCGGTGCGCGCGGCCGCGAGGCCCGCCTCCGAGACGGCCGCCGCCGCGTAACCGTCCCACGCCCCGGGCCCCGTCACGCGGCCGCGTGCGGCCGCGGCCACCCAGCGCCGCAGTTGCCGGTCGTAGGCGTCGGCGAAGCGCACCGTGAAGTCCTGGACGATCTCCCCGCCCCACCGGCCCGCCGCCTGCACCACCATCGCGTGGCCGTCGCCGATCCGGGCGCTGCCCGCCTCACCGACCGCCTCGCACTGCACCTGGTAGCCGAAACCACAGTTGACGAAGATCTCCACGTCGACGACGGCCCCACCGGAGGTCTCCAGCACCACCATCCGGGGATCGGCCAGCCCCTCGGGCGCCGCCGACGTGGGCCGCGGCGACAGCACCGTCACTGCGGTGATCTCGTGCCCCAGCAGCCAGCGGGCCGCGTCCACCTCGTGCACCACGGAGTCGCTGATCAGCATGTCGCTGGTGAAGAAGGACGGCGAGGAGGCGTTGCGGTGCCGGCAGTGCAGGAAGAGCGGACGGCCGATCCCGCCCGCGTCCAGCAGCTCCTTGAGTCGCTCGTACTCGCTGTCGTACCGCCGCATGAACCCCACCTGGACCAGGCGCCGCCCCAGCCGCTGCTCGGCTTCCATCACGCGCAGCGCCCCCTCCGGCTCCGGAGTCAGCGGCTTCTCGCACAGCACCGGCAACTCCCGCTCCAGGGCCCGCAGGATCGCCTCTTCGTGGGCGGGCCCCGGGGACGCGATCAGGACGGCCTGCACCCCGGGCGCGGCTATCGCCGCCGCCGGGTCGGTGTGCGCACTCGCGCCGTCGAGGGCGCCCGCGACCTCCTTGACCCGATCCCCGTCCGGGTCGGCCACGGCCACCACCCGGGCGCCACCGACGGTCCGCCCGAACCGGCGCACGTGGTCCGCGCCCATCTTCCCGGTGCCGATGACGGCGATGCCGAGCGTGCTGGTCATGTGGTGTTCCTTCCGGAGTGTCAGCGGGCGCCGCAGGAGCGGAGGTAGGCACGGGTACGACGGGCGATCGGCAGCGGCCGGTCAGGCGGGCAGGGATACATGTCCTGCTCCACGATGGCGAACAGGTCCACGCCCAGACGCTGGGCCGCGGCCAGTACGGGTTCCAGCGCGGGCACCCCCGACGGCGGTTCGCACATCACCCCGCGGCCCACCGCCGGCCCGAAGGGCAGCTCCTCGGCGACGACTTCGGCGAGGATCCGCGGATCGACCTGCTTGAGGTGGAGGTAGCCGATCCGCTCGGCGAACGTCTCGACGGCCTGCACGCTGTCGCCGCCGCAGTACGCGTAATGGCCGGTGTCCAGGCAGAGCGAGACCAGGGCGGGGTCGGTGGCGTCCAGGAAACGGGCCACGTTCTCGGGGGTGTCGATGTGGGTGTCGGCGTGCGGGTGGACGACGATCCGCAGCCCGTACCGGTCCTGGACCTCGTGGCCGAGCCGCTCGGTCTGGGAGGCCAGGTGGCGCCACTGGGAAGCGGTGAGGGTGCGATCCTCCAGCACCTTCCCGGTCCTGTCGTCCCGCCAGAAGGAGGGGATGACGACGAGATGGGCGGCGCCCACGGCCCGCGTCAGCGCCGCGATCCGCGACACGTGCTCCCAGGTCTCCTCCCACACGGCGGGTCCGTGATGGAGTCCGGTGAAGACCGTTCCGGCCGAGACGCGCAGGCCGCGCGCGGCCGTTTCCTCGGTGAGCCGGGCGGGATCCGTGGGCAGGTAGCCGTACGGGCCGAGCTCGATCCACTCGTACCCGGCGTCGGCGACCTCGTCGAGGAAGCGCCGCCAGGGGGTCTGCTGCGGGTCGTCGGGAAACCAGACACCCCAGGAGTCCGGAGCCGAACCGATGCGGATACGGGTCAACGCGGGCGGGGAGGACGTCATAACGGCCACCTTAGGGTGGAGGACGAGTGGGAGGACTGACTGTGACCGGCACCGGCGATCCGTATCCGTTCGACCTGATCACGATGGGCCGGATCGGGGTGGATCTCTACCCGTTGAGGACCGGCGTACCACTGGCCGAGGCGGAGACCTTCGGCCGGTTCCTGGGCGGTTCCGCGGCCAACGTGGCCGTCGCCGCGGCCCGCCTCGGGCGGCGGACCGCGCTGATCAGCCGTACCGGTGCGGACCCTTTCGGCACGTATCTGCGCACTGAGCTGCGGGGCTTCGGGGTGGACGGCCGCTGGGTGGCCGAGGTCGCCGGGCTCCCCACACCGGTCACCTTCTGCGAGATGTTCCCGCCCGACCGCTTCCCGCTGTACTTCTATCGGCTGCCGAAGGCGCCGGACCTGGAGATCGCAGCGGACGAGGTGGACCTGGCGGCGGTACGGGCGGCCCGCGTGTTCTGGATGACGGGCACCGGCCTGAGCGAGGAGCCCTCGCGGGCGGCGACGCTGGCGGCACTGGAGGCCAGGGGCCGGACGGGCACGACAGTGTTCGACCTGGACTGGCGGCCGATGCTGTGGCGGGAGAAACCGGAGCCGTACTACGCGCGGGCGCTCGCGCACGCGACGGTGGCCGTCGGCAACCCGGAGGAGTGCGAGATCGCCACCGGCGAGTCCGAGCCGTACGCGGCGGCCCGGGCGCTGCTCGCCGCGGGGGTGGAACTGGCGGTGGTCAAGCGGGGGCCGCTGGGCGTGCTGGCGGTCCACCGCGACGGGACGACGGTGGAGGCTCCGTCGGTCGAGGTCGACGTGGTCAACGGGCTCGGCGCGGGTGACGCGTTCGGCGGGGCCCTGTGCCACGGGCTGCTGGCGGGGTGGGAGTTGGGGCGGACCGTGCGCTACGCCAACGCGGCGGGGGCCATCGTGGCCTCGCGGCTGGCGTGCTCCAGCGCGATGCCGTTCTCCCCCGAGGTGGAGGAGGTGCTGGGGCGTGCCGGTGGTGTCTGAGTGGGGGATGGAGTGGACCCGGCTGAGCGTGCTGGAGCTCGATCCGGGGGAGGCGTACCGGTTCCCGTCGGTGGACTGCGAGTGGATCGTGCTCCCGCTGTCGGGCGGCTGCGAGGTCCGCTGCCGGGTCCTGCCCGGACCCGGGGGCGCCGACCCCGCGGCGGAGCAGCACGTCTTCGAACTGCGCGGCCGCAAGGGGGTCTTCGGCGGACCCACCGACTTCGCGTACCTGCCCCGCGATGCGCACACCGAGATCCGCTCCGCCGCGGGCGGCAGGTTCGCTCTCGCAGGTGCCCGCTGCCCGCGCCGCCTGCCCCCGCGGTACGGACCGGCCGAGGGCGTGAGCGTCGAGTTGCGCGGCGCCGGCCGGTGCTCGCGGCAGGTCAACAACTTCGCCGCCGCGGGCCCGGAGGGCTTCGACTGCGACCGGCTGATCGCCGTCGAGGTGCTCACCCCCGGCGGGAACTGGTCCTCGTACCCGCCCCACAAGCACGACGAGCACCACCCCGGCGAGGAGTCCCGCCTGGAGGAGATCTACTACTTCGAGATCTCCCCCCACGGGGACACCCCCGGCCTCGGGTACCAGCGCGTCACGCCCTCCCCGGCCGGGAAGACCGACATCCTGGCCGAGGTGCGGACCGGCGACGCCGTGCTGATCCCCGATGGCTGGCACGGCCCGTCCATGGCCGCCCCCGGGCACGACATGTACTACCTGAACGTGATGGCCGGACCGGGCGGCGGGCCGCGGGAGTGGCTGATCCGCGACCACCCCGACCACGGCTGGATCCGCCACACCTGGGCGGGGCAGGACGTCGACCCCCGGCTGCCCTTCCCCCGAGCAGGAACGGAGGACCACCGATGAGGCTCACCGTCGCCCAGGCGCTCGTACGCTTCCTCGCCGCCCAGTACACCGAGCGCGACGGCCGCCGCCACCGGCTGATCGCCGCCACCTGGGGGATCTTCGGGCACGGCAACGTGGCCGGCATCGGCCAGGCCCTGCTGGAGACCGGCGGGACCGGGCCCGGCGCCATGCCCTTCCTCCAGGGCCGCAACGAACAGGCCATGGTGCACGCCGCCGTCGGCTACGCCCGCCAGAGCGGCCGGCTCTCCACCCACGCGGTCACCACGTCCATCGGCCCCGGTGCCACCAACCTCGTCACCGGCGCCGCCCTCGCCACGATCAACCGGATCCCGGTCCTCCTGCTGCCCGGTGACACCTTCGCGACCCGGCCCGCCGATCCGGTCCTCCAGCAGCTGGAGGTCCCGTACGCCGGTGACGTCTCCGTCAACGACGCCCTGCGGCCCGTCTCCCGCCACTTCGACCGGGTCACCCGGCCCGAGGCCCTGATCCCGGCCGCCCTCCAGGCCGTACGCGTCCTCACCGACCCGGTGCAAACCGGCGCCGTCACCCTCGCGCTGCCGCAGGACGTGCAGGCGGAGGCGTACGACTGGCCCGCGGAGTTCTTCGCCGAGCGCGTCTGGACGGTGCGCCGTCCGCGGCCCGACCGCGCCGAACTCGCAGCCGCCGCGGACGCCGTACGGGGCGCCGCGCGCCCGCTGGTCGTCGCCGGCGGCGGAATCCGGCACAGCGCGGCCCAGGACTCCCTCGCCGCCCTCGCCGAGGCCACCGGGATCCCGGTGGCCGTCACGCAGGCGGGCAAGGGCGTGCTGCCTCACGGCCATCCCGCCGACGTCGGCGGGATCGGCCACACCGGAACGGCCACCGCTGCCGCTCTCGCCCGGGAGGCCGACCTGGTCCTCGCCGCCGGAACCCGGCTCAGCGACTTCACCACCGCCTCGGCGACCCTCTTCCAGAACCCGGCCGTCCGGTTCGTCGGGCTCAACCTGGATCCGCACGACGCCCACAAGCTCGCCGCCCGCCCGCTGGTCGCCGATGCCCGCGAGGCCCTCGACGCCCTCCGGGAGGCGCTGGCCGGCCACCGCGTGGACGCCGGCTACGAGGCGGCGTACCGGCAGGAGGCCGCCCGCTGGGAGGCCCGCGTGGACCGGGCCTACGCCGTAAGCGCGCCCGAGGAGGAGCTCCCGCCCACCCAGGCCCAGGTGCTCGGGCTCCTCGACCGCCTCGTCGACGGCTCCGACATCCTGGTCAACGCGGCCGGCTCGCTCCCCGGCGACCTGCACAAGCTGTGGCGGGCCCGGTCCGCGGACCAGTACCACCTGGAGTACGGCTACTCCTGCATGGGCTACGAGATCCCGGCCGCCCTCGGGGTCGCGCTCGCCGCCCCCGGCCGGCCCGTGTGGGCGCTGGTCGGCGACGGCACCTACCTGATGAACCCGACCGAGATCGTCACCGCCGTCCAGGAGGGCGTCCCCATCAGGGTGGTCGTCCTCGACAACCACGGCTACGCCTCCATCGGCGGCCTCTCGGGGGCGGTGGGCGCCGAGGGCTTCGGCACCGCCTACCGCTTCCGGGCGTCCGACGGCGCGTACACCGGAGACCCCCTCCCGGTGGACCTGGCCGCCAACGCGGCCTCTCTCGGAATGGCCGTGATCCGCGCCCACACCGTACGTGACCTGCGGGAAGCCCTCACCGAGGCCCGTTCGGCGACGCGCCCCACATGTGTCTACGTACAGACCCGAACGCCCGACACTGTGTCGGGCCCACCCCCGGCACCGGCGTGGTGGGATGTTCCTGTGGCCGAGACCGCGACCCGCAAGGCGGCGTCCCGGGCCCGTGAAGAGTACGACCGGCAAGCCGCGCAGCGACGTCGCCATCTGTGAAGGAGCAATAGGCATGAAGACCGTCAACCACTGGATCGGTGGCAAGACCGTCGAGGGCGCGTCGGGCACCTACGGTCCGGTCACCGACCCGGCCACCGGCGAGGTCACCACACAGGTCGCCCTCGCCTCGGCCGAGGAGGTCGACGCCGCGGTACAGGTCGCCAAGGAGGCCTTCCTGTCCTGGGGCCAGTCCTCGCTGGCCGCCCGTACCAAGGTGCTGTTCGCCTACCGGGCCCTGCTCGATGCCAACCGCGACGCCGTCGCCGAGCTGATCACCGCCGAGCACGGCAAGGTCCACTCGGACGCGCTGGGCGAGGTCGCCCGCGGCCTTGAGATCGTCGAGCTGGCCTGCGGGATCACCACACAGCTCAAGGGCGAGCTGTCGACGTCGGTCTCCAACCGGGTGGACGTGGCCGCCATCCGCCAGCCGCTCGGCGTCGTCGCGGGCATCACGCCCTTCAACTTCCCGGCGATGGTCCCGATGTGGATGTTCCCGCTGGCCATCGCCTGCGGCAACACCTTCGTCCTCAAGCCGAGCGAGAAGGACCCGTCGGCGTCCAACAAGCTGGCCGAGCTGATGGCCGAGGCCGGTCTGCCGGCCGGCGTACTGAACGTCGTCCACGGCGACAAGGCGGCCGTCGACGCGCTGCTCGCCCACCCCGACGTGGCGGCCGTCTCCTTCGTCGGCTCCACGCCGATCGCCCGCCACATCCACACCACCGCCTCCGCCCACGGCAAGCGCGTGCAAGCGCTCGGCGGTGCCAAGAACCACATGCTGGTCCTGCCCGACGCCGACCTGGACGCGGCCGCCGACGCGGCGGTCTCCGCCGCCTATGGCTCGGCCGGTGAGCGCTGCATGGCCATCTCCGCCGTCGTCGCCGTCGGCTCCATCGGCGACGCCCTCGTCGACAAGATCCGCGAGCGGGCCGAGAAGATCAAGATCGGCCCCGGCAACGACCCGGCCTCCGAGATGGGCCCGCTGATCACGGCCGCCCACCGCGACAAGGTCGCCTCGTACGTGAAGGGCGCGGCGGCGCAGGGCGCCGACGTGGTCCTGGACGGCACCGGATACACGGTCGAGGGCAAGGAGAACGGCCACTGGATCGGCCTCTCCCTGCTCGACCACGTCCGCACCGACTCCGACGCCTACCGCGACGAGATCTTCGGCCCGGTGCTGTGCGTCCTGCGCGCCGAAACCTACGAAGAGGGCGTGGCCCTCATCAACGCCTCGCCGTTCGGCAACGGCACCGCGATCTTCACCCGCGACGGCGGCGCCGCCCGCCGCTTCCAGTTGGAGATCGAGGCGGGCATGGTCGGCGTCAACGTCCCGATCCCGGTGCCGGTGGGCTACCACTCCTTCGGCGGCTGGAAGGACTCGCTCTTCGGCGACCACCACATCTACGGCAACGACGGCATCCACTTCTACACCCGCGGCAAGGTCGTCACGACCCGCTGGCCGGACCCCTCGGACGCCCCCGCCGGCGTGGACCTGGGCTTCCCGCGCAACCACTGATCCACGCCCGCGCCCGTCCGGGAGCCCGGGCCGCCGTACGTACGATCCGTACGGCGGCCGGGCCGCGGGCCCCGAAGGACCGACCCGCCCCCCCCGCGACCTCACCGCGGGGGGCGGGTTCCGTGTTGCGGCGGGTCAGAACCTCGACCAGACGTCCGACGCGGCCGCGCCGGCCCGGACCGCGTCGCCGTGGCCGTAGCCCGGGACCACGTCGAAGGAGACGTGCGCGTTGCCGCCCGCGCGGATCAGCTCCGCACCGCGCGGGTGGTCGCCCCGGCCCAGCTCGGTGTTGAGCCAGACCACCTCCGCGGTGATGCGGTCCCAGGCGATCCGGTACGTGTCCTCGTCGCCCGCCCAGACCGCCGCCAGATCCCGCAGCAGCGCCGCCGGAAGCAGGCCGCTGCCGAGGGCCGCGGTCGCCGCGTGCCAGGTCGCCAGCGAGGTCCGGGTCAGGGCGAAGCGGTCCTCGGCGGGAGTCGCTCCGAAGTCGTAGGTCCCGGCGGAGCGCCCCTGGGTGTGGATCCAGTTCGTGGGCCCCGGAAGCGCGGCCGTGCGGATCAGGGCGAAGTGGGCGAGTCCGGCCTGGGTGAAGCGCAAGGTCCGGTCCGGCGGCCACGGCGCCGGGGAGACGCCGTCCGGATCGGCCACCGCCTTCGAGATCAGGGCCGCGAGCCCCGGATCGACCCCGGGGACGCCCTGTGCGAGCTGGGTGGCGTACGCGTCCCGGGCGTCGGCCGCCCGCAGCGCGAGATCGCCCGTGTAGGGCCCGGTCGTGTCCAGGGCCACCACCCGGCGCAGCCGGGGCGAGGCGTCGTGCGAGGCCGCGTCCAGCGCGAGGGCGGCCCCCGCCGCGTGCCCCACGTACGCGTAGGGGAGTCCCAGTTCGCAATCCAGCGCGTCCACCACTCGGGCCAGGTCCCGGCGGTGCGCTTCGAGGCCCCAGGCGGCGGAGACGTCGGCGGGAGCGGCGGCATCCTCGCGCGGGGTGACCCCGACGACGAGCAGGCCCCGGCGGCGCAGCGTATGGGCGAGGTTGCGCTCACCCCGGCCGCCCTCGGTGACCACACCATGCGGAGCGCCCGCATTGGCCGGAGTGATCGGAGTGATCGGAGTGAAGAATTCCGCCGCGAAGTTCAGTCCGCCGCCGGGCAGCAGGTACGCGATCCCCTCCGGTTCCCGGGCCGTGTCCGCGACCACGTCCACCGTGACGGGGGCCGGGCCGCCGTCGTCGAGCGGGAGGGTGAGGCGGATCCAGCCGTCGCCGGGCAGGTAGGCAGCGGTGCCGGTGCCCAGGGCGCGCTCGATGCGGGTCAGCAGTCCGATGCCCCCGGCCGCGTCGCCGTGCTGTCGTTCCCTCACAGGTGTCCCCCTTGAGCCGGTGATGGCCGAATACCGTCACCTGGGGACACCCTTGCCGGTCAGCGCCTTCCAGCCAAGTCCAGGACGGAATCATCCTGTTCGCTCTCGGCGCGACGGCGGCCGCGCAGCACCCGCATGGTGATGCCCGCGCCCGCCAGGACCAGCAGCAGGCCGGCGGCCGGCCAGGGAACGGCGACGAACTCGGTCTCGGACCGGGAGGTGAGACCGGGGTGGGCGGCGGCACCCGCCGTGACTCTGACGGTCACCCGGTCCGACTGGGGCGCGTCCGGCCACGGTTCGGTCAGCTCGATCCGCCGGCCCGGCAGCAGCGTCAGCTTCAGTTCCCGTGCCGGCCGGTCCAGCACCCGGCGGCCGAACAGTCCCTCCGCGGACACCGCCACCGTCGGCTCGACCACCACGTTGCCGCGGTTGACGAGCGTGTAGCGGACCGTGGCGCGGGCCTCCCGCACCCAGGGCAGCAGCGGCGCGGACCGGGTGACCCGCACGTCCTCCACGCTCAGCCCGGGCGTGACGGGACCCGGCACCCGCAAGTACAGGCGGGCGCCCACCGAACGCCGCACCCCGACCTGGACCTTGCCGTCCTGCTGTACGCCCTCCACCGCGGTGCCCAGGGCCACGATCCCGCCCACGTGGTCACCGGGCGTCGCGTCCGCCGGGACCCGCAGGGTGAAGGGGATGTCCTTGCGGCCCCCGGCGGGAACGGTGACGTTGCCCGCCGTCTCCGGCGCCAGGGTGATCCACGCGCCGACGTCCTCCGGCGCCGTCTCCACCGGCAGTAGCGCGAACGCGCCGCCGTCGGTGGTGTTCACGGCATCGGTGGCGAAGATCCGGAAGGTCAGGTCCCGGTCCGAGGAGTTCAGCACCGTCACGCTGTCGGAGAGCGTGGTCCCGGCCGCGCCCTGGTGGAAGAAGTACCCACGGCCGGTCATGGCAGCGCCGGCCGATGGCGTCGGGAACACCGCCCATGTGCCGTTGTCCGCGGCCGCCGCCGGGCCCGCCGCCAGCGGGCCGGCGCCCAGCAGCAGCCCGAGGAGCAGGCAGCTGAGAAGCAGACCGGGGAGACCGGTGCGGGTGCGGGAGCGGCCGGGTATGCGCGTGCGGGAGCGGCCGGGCGTGCTGCTGCGGGTGGGCATGGGCGGTCTCCAGGCGGCGCGGAGAAGGGGAGGGGGTGGTGGGGGGCCGGGGCGCCCCCCCCCCCCCGCGGCGCCGGCCGGACCGGGGGCGGGCACGCGGAAGACACAGGAAACAACCCCAGGGTGGTGTGGGCCCAAAAA